>CAJMRR010000135.1 GCA_905215835.1 uncultured bacterium
GTGGTAGCGAGTGCGTATCTGCTGCGTCGGCTGGCGGGGGAGTGCGACCACGTTGTCGCCGTGGACCGCGGGCTCGACGCATTGTTGGGCGCCGGCCTGGGCTGCGACGTGTATGTGGGGGATGCCGACACGGTGAGCGACGCCGGCCGCGCGTTCGTCGATGCCGCCACCGACTTTGAAGTTGAGCGCCACGATCCCTACAAGGACTATACCGATCTGGCGCTGGCGCTCGATTCCGCCCGCCGTCGCTGGCCGGGTGCCGAAGTGGTTGTGACCTGCGCCACCGGCGGCCGTCCCGACATGGCCCTTTCCGTACTGGGGCTGCTCGCAGGCTACGAGGATGCCCCTGTCTGGATCGCCGAGGACAAGGTGGTCGCCCGCATCCTTCACGCAGGCGAATCGTGGACCATCGAGGGCGCCGAGGGCAAGACGTTCTCCGTCATCGCCATAGCCCCCAACACCGAGGTAAGCGAACACGGTCTAGAGTGGGAACTAGATCGCAGCCCCCTGGGCTTGTTGGCCGACACGGGCATCAGCAACGTTGTCAGGTCAACAGCCAAGATCCAAGTCCACGCTGGTACTGCCATCGCTTACCTTTATCAATAGGCATTTAGATTCTGACCCAAAAAAGTCCTTGCACGTCGCGCCAACTTCCCCTATAGTATCTCCTCGTCACGGGGGCGTAGCTCAGCTGGGAGAGCGCTTGACTGGCAGTCAAGAGGTCAGGGGTTCGATTCCCCTCGTCTCCACCATCGTGAATTCAAAGGTCTTCGGTATCCCGAAGGCCTTTTTTCATGCCAAAATACCTCGCGCCGCAAACCCCTCCTACGCCAACAAAAAGTTGCACAATTTATTTCACATGTCTGTACATAGTTTGTTATCCAAACGCAATTATCAGTATAGATCGCCGTTCCATTTGGGCATCAGGATCGCGCCTAATCACCGTTAGCATCCCAATAACCTGCATCAATGTGAATAACATCGCAAAACAGCCCCCTTGAACACGCTAAATGAACGAAATGTTGTCCAGTACTGCCCAAATCAGTTTCACTAACAGCTTGTGCTAGGATACCTAACGTTACATGAGTTCAACTGTGCTCGCGGCTCCAGCAAGCCATAAAGCGCAGGGTCGATCAGCATCCGGCCGTAACGGCGGTGCCAGAAACACCACGAGCTCCAATAAAGAAGTCATGCGACGTTATTTATTTGCATTGATGTAACTCCAAGGTGCATTTAATAGCTTGCGTGTCAAAGCGTAGTAGTCCTACAGCTGTTTGCGTGCGGTCCAGTTTTGTACCCGCTTGACTGGCTCGCACGCAGCCAGCTGGAGACGCGGTCATTTTGCGATACACGTCTGCGTCTCTAGTAACTGCACTTATACATACCGTTCACGGTGGGACAGAGCCACGTGCTTGTCTGACTGGGCTCAGGGTTTGAATATGGAGCGCCTTCGCGCACAAGCACCCTGGCGAAGCCATACCCAAACCCCGTGAGCCACACGTAAGACAGCAAGGGGGTGGTGCTCGTGTGGTATGTGATCCAGGTCATTAACGGTCGCGAAGACGTAATGCGCGAGCGCATCGAGCGAATGGTGCCAACTAGCGCCATGCAGGAGCTCTTTTACCCACAATTTCAAACCGAGATTAAGGTACACGGCGAATGGGTCAACACGACCAAGCCGCTCTTTCCCGGTTATCTTATCTGCGACACGGCAGATCCCCGTACCGTGCAACAGTACCTGCTACGCATGGACGACTTTGCCCGGGTGCTTTCCCAGGACGGTCAGTTTGTGCCGCTGGCAAAAGAAGAGGTCCAGCTTATTGGCGGCTTTACGCATAGGGGAGACCGCGTAGTGCCCATGAGCGAGGCCCTAAAAGACGGCGACCAGGTCGTAGTGACGGCAGGTCCGCTGCTGGGCCACGAAGGCCTTATCAAAACAATTAACAGACGCAAAAGCACAGCTTTTTTGGAGCTCAACCTGTGCGGCCGACGCGTTACTACGCGCGTTGGCCTAGCCGTGCTTTCGGCCGAGCAGCGCGTAATGCGAAACCTTAAAAAGGCGATTGCTTAATTACGGGCAATTGTTTAACGGAACAGGGAGGATCCCCGGGGACGGGGACGTAGGTTTGAAGGAAATTGTGTCAGAAAAAACTAAATTTGACGGTGCTGTAGCCGTGGGGGCGAACTCGATTGCTTTAGATGTAAAGCCGAGTGGCACGCTGGCTTATCGATTTCTAAAACGGCTATTCGATCTTGTATTCAGCCTTAGCGTGAGCGTAGTACTGATTATTCCAATCATGATCGTGTGCGCACTCATTTGTTTTGAGTCTTCTGGTAGCCCTGTGTATGCACAGGAACGCGTTGGCATGCGCGGAAAGACTATTAAGATCCTTAAGCTCCGCAGCATGGTCGCCGATGCGGGTGACGTGCAGAAATATTTGAGCCCTGAGCAGCTGCATCAATGGGAAGTCGAACGCAAGGTCGACGATGACCCCCGCATTACCAAAGTCGGACGGTTCATTCGTAAGTGTTCGATTGACGAGATGCCGCAGTTTCTCAACGTGCTGAACGGTGATCTTTCCGTCATTGGCCCACGTCCCATTACAAAGGATGAGCTTGAGCAGCACTTTTCCGATGAGGAGAAAGCTGAGCTTCTTTCTGTTCAGCCAGGCATCACTGGTTTATGGCAAGCAACCGATCGCAATAAAGCAACCTTCGAGAGCGGTCTTCGGCAAAAGATTGAGCTTCATTACGTGCGAAATAGGTGTTTCTGCATGGACTGGAAATGCTTTATCGGCACCTTCGGTGCAATGTTTGGAAAGGGAGCTACGGGTAAATGAAGATTCTCTACTTCACTCAGTTTTATTGTCCAGAGAACATTGCCGCTGCCTTCAGAGCCAAGGATCACTCTGATATTTGGTCTGCTTCTGGTCATGACGTTACCGTTTTTACGGGTTGGCCAAATTATCCTACCGGAAGGCTCTTTGACGGTTATGACATGGTTTCCCTGCGAGAAGAGCGCATCGGTCGTGTTCGCGTATTTCGTTCGGCTTCTAAGATTCAGCCTAACACTAGCTTTAAGAAGCGAATCGAGTCTGGAATCAGCTTCATTTTGGGTGGCCTCAAAAACCTAGGTTCCGAGTCTCCGATTGGTTCAGATTATGACGTAGTGCTTGTCACGAGCGGCACGGTCTTCTCCGCTTGGCTTGGTGTCCATTATGCCAAGAAACATCGCCTTCCTCTGGTCGTTGAGTTTCGCGATCTGACCTACAAGCAGATGATGGCGACGGGGAGTAAAGGCGCGAAGGTTGCGGCCATGAAGGCGCTTGAGCTTTCCTTCTGTGGAGCCGCCGATCGCGTGGTTGTGCTTACCGACGGCTTCAAGAAAGACCTTGCTGCGGAAGGCATCTCTCCGGAAATGATATCAGTCGTGCCCAACGGCGCGGATGTTGTTCCTTGCGAGCATCAATGGCATCGCTCGCTTCGACTGGGCTACTTCGGAACCATGGGGCTGTCCCAAAACGTGCCGGAAACGGTCGAATATGCGAAGCGCCTCGCGGAGAAGGGCTATGTTTCCAGTTATGAGTTGATTGGCGAGGGCGCGGCGCGTGCGGAGATCGAACGAATGATGGATGCTTACAACCTCGACTTTCTCAGCTTGGAGCACGGCATTCCTATGTCGGAACTCGAGGCACGGTATGCGAGGGTCGATATGACCGTAGTTTCTCTCCAAAAAAATGATCAATTCGCGGGAACCATCCCATCAAAGATATTCCAGTCATTCGCGCGCGGCGTCCCCGTGCTGTTCATTGGACCCGAAGGGGATGCGTCCGAACTCGTGCGCAGAAGCGGTGCGGGCGTAGTCCTGTGCGGCTCTGCGGAGGAAGACATCCATGAGCTGGAGGGTTTTGCCTCAAAGGTGAATCTCGTCGAGGAGCTTAACCTAATGAGCAAATCTGCCGTTGAATTCATGGCACGCGAGTTCTCGCGAAAGATCATGGCCGAAAAAATGACCCGCATCCTGTTCGATGCCGTCAAGCAAGGTTCAAGGAACTGAAAGGAAAACACAATGGTTAACGTTATTGGTCTCGGCTACATCGGCCTCCCCACGGCCCTCATGATGGCCTCCCACGGCGTGGAGGTCGTGGGCACCGACTACAACGAGGAGCTCGTCGCCACCCTCAACGCCGGCAAGACCACTTTTAAGGAGGAGGGCCTTGACGAGCTGTTCGCCGACGCCCTGGAGTCCGGCATCAAGTTCTCCACCGACTACCAGGTCTGCGACACCTACATCGTCTCGGTCCCCACGCCCTACGACAAGCTCGACAAGAAGATCGACCCGTGCTATGTCGTGGCTGCCTGCAAGACCGTCCTCGAGGTCGCGCCCGAGGGCGCCGTGCTCGTTGTCGAGTCCACGGTCTCGCCCAACACCATCGACCGATTCGTGCGTCCGCTCCTCGTCGAGGCCGGTCGCGGGGACGTTCAGCTCGTCCACGCCCCCGAGCGCATCATCCCGGGCAACATGGTCTACGAGCTGCTGCACAACAACCGCACCATCGGCGCCGACGACCCCGAGGTGGGGGAGGCCGTGGCCAAGGTCTACGCCAGCTTCTGCCAGGGCGAGATCTCGGTCACCGACATCCGCACCGCCGAGATGACCAAGGTCGTCGAGAACACCTTCCGCGCGGTGAACATCGCCTTCTCCAACGAGCTCGCCAAGATCTGCCGCATCGGCGGCATGGACGTCGCCGAGGTCATCCGCATCGCGAACAAGCACCCGCGCGTCAACATCCTGAACCCCGGCCCGGGCGTCGGCGGCCACTGCATCCCGGTCGACCCGTGGTTCCTGGTCGGCGACTACCCCGAGACGGCCAACTTCATCCGCCTCGCCCTTCAGACCAACGCCTCCATGCCCGAGTACGTCATGCACCGAGCCCACGAGGTCATGGCCGAGCGCGGCATCACCGACGCCTCCAAGGTCGGCATCTACGGCCTCACCTACAAGGAGAACGTAGACGACGTCCGCGAGTCCCCCACGCTGCAGATGCTCGAGTCCATGTCCGAGCACCTCTGCGCGGGTTCCGTCAAGGTCTACGACCCGTGGGTCGAGCGCGACGAGGTCCCCGGCCAGGTCCACTCCATGGAGGAGTTCCTGGACGGCCTGGAGATGGTGATCGTGATGGTCGGCCACTCCCAGGTCAAGGACAACCCCGGCATCTTCGGCGACCGTATCCTCATCGACCCGCGCAACGTCTGCGGCGAGGGCGAGAACGTCTACAAACTCTAGGACCTAGCAAATCTTCAGGGGGAATCCGTTTTGAAGAAGGTAATGCTCGTCTTCGGTACCCGCCCGGAGGCTATCAAGATGTGCCCGCTCGTCAACGAGCTTAAGGCACGCTCGGAAGAGTTCGAGACCGTCGTGACCGTGACGGGCCAGCATCGCGAGATGCTCGACCAGGTGCTGCGCGTCTTCGACGTGACTCCCGACCACGACCTGGCGATCATGAGGCCCGGCCAGACGCTGTTCGATGTGACGTACGACGTGCTTCTGAAGCTAAAGGCCGTCCTCGAGGACGAGAGGCCCGACGTGGTCCTGGTCCACGGCGACACGACGACTAGCTTCGCCGCCGCGCTGGCCTGCTTCTACCTGCTGATCCCCGTGGGGCACGTCGAGGCCGGCCTGCGCACGCACGACATCT
>CAJMRR010000136.1 GCA_905215835.1 uncultured bacterium
GCGGTCGTCTCGGCGTGGTGGGCTGCGGGCGCGCTCAACGCCTCGAAGGCGCTCGACGCTCGAGCGGCAAGCGGCCTCGAGTTTGTCGTGCAGGGCGATCCATCCATAAACGACGACGTGTATTCCTATACCTGCGAGGCACGTGCGGACGGTAAGAACTTGGCAACGGTTCGCCTATCGTGCGACCTCGAGCTCAAGGTCGGGGCGCACGCGCGTGTTATCGGTCGCGTTTCACGTTTTGAGAACGATGCATATGGACGATCGCGCGTGCTCCGAGGCGAGGTGCGCAAGGTTCAAGCCGTTCGGATTGTGTCGGTCGACGAGTGCTCTCCGGGGCCGCTGCTTCGGCTGCGAAATGGGCTGCTTGCGTCCATCGCGCCTGCGACCGACCCGGCGCGTGCGCTCATAGCCGGTGTCATCTGCGGTCGTTCGGCCGAGCTGCGCGCCCAGCCGGCGGGCGACTGGTTTTCGGTGACGGGAACGGCGCATCTTATAGCCGTCTCCGGCAGCCATTTGGCTATCGTGGGATTTGTAATCGAGGGTGTATTGCAAAAGACTCGCTGTTCACGTGGTGTTCAGCGGGCGATATTGGCGATGGCGCTTGTGGGCTACACTGCCTTTACGGGCGCGTCTCCCTCGGCCGTGCGCGCGTGCTGCATGGTGTTCGCGACGCTTGTCGTAAACGGCGCGGGGCGTCGCCGGCACGGCGCATCGGCACTCTTCGTAACCATGTCCATCTTTGTGCTACTGCGGCCGACGGTGCTGTTCGAGATGGGCTTTCAGCTCTCGTGTGCCAGCGTCTTAGCCATTCTGTGCTTTTGCCCCTATGCGACCTACGCTTTGGGTGAGCTGGGTGTGCCATCGGGCGTTGCCAACATACTTTCCGTCACGCTGTGCTCGCAACTGGCAACACTTCCCATTACCATTCCTGCCTTCGGTACGTTCTCGCTCATTGCTCCGCTGGCAAATGCAGTCATCGGTCCGGTGGTGAGCGTACTGCTTGCTGTGTCGATCGTGCTGGTTCCCTTTTCGCTCGTGGAACCGTTGCGGATTTGGGCGCTCGTTGTGCCCATGGTTGCCGCCCGTTGCGCACTGTTCTTCGAGCAGCTGTTTGCCGCCGTGCCTGGTGCATCTGTGAGTGTGCCGCCCGATAGCATGTGGATTTACCTAGTGCCGTGTTTGCTGGCGGTTCTGTTGGTCTGGTGGCCGCGTCCCCGTGCACGTCCTATGGCGGTGGGGCTTTCATGCCTGGTGCTCTTGGCTGCGATTCCGTACATCTACTGGGATCGATTCGCTCCGCCTTCGGTGACGGTGCTCGATGTGGGCCAGGCGGATGCGATTCTTATCCGCCAGGGCGACGCATTAGCACTCGTCGACTGCGGGCTCGATGAGCGCGTGGTAGCGGCGTTGGTTCGCAATAATGTGCACCATATCGATGCCGTCTTTGTGACGCATTGGGATGAGGATCACTGGGGTGGTCTACCTGCCGTGCTCGAACAGTTTTCGGTCGGAACGATTGCCGTGGCGGCGGATGCGTTGGAGGATGCTCCTGCCGAGGTATTGAATCGACCTGGCGTTGAGTATCGGCAGGTGCGCCGTGGGGATACGGTCGACATCGGCTCATTTTGTGCCCGCGTGATGTGGCCGTTCGAGTCCGTAGATGGCGAGGGAAATGAGGACTCGCTTGTCCTGCTACTCTCTTATGTTCAGGAAGGCAAGAGCCTGCGTATGCTCCTCACTGGTGATGCCGAGCTCGACCAAGAACGGGAATTCGTGCAGGAGGTGGGGGATATCGATGTCCTTAAACTTGGGCATCACGGCTCCAAGGTTTCAGTCGATGGTGAGTTGCTGGATGTCCTGAGACCCGAGCTTTCCCTCGCGAGCGCCGGCAAGGGGAATCGATACGGTCATCCGTCGGATGCCTGCATCGATGCCGTTCAGGAAGCGGGCGGTGCGTTCGCATGCACCATCGAACACGGCGACATTACCGTTACGCCGACTGAGAATGGCTTTGCGATGCGATGCAAGCGACCGTGACGACGCCGTTGGCGTGTGGTGGGCCCCTGGGCTAGAATGGCACGGAACGAATACGAAGACCTGCGGGAGGGGAGCGCAATGTCCGAAATCGGTCTGCTGCCGGCATATCTGATCGTCGGTACCGACGGAGTCAAGCGCGATCACGCCGTCTCGCGTATGAAAGCGCGTCTGGAAAAGACGGGCATGGTCGAGTTCAACCTCGACGAGCGCGACATGACCAAGGACCCCGATATCGAGTCCATTATCGGATCGCTTAACACCTTTCCGATGGGCAGCGAGTTTCGCCTGGTAATCCTTGACGGCTGCTCAAAGCTCGCCAAGGCGGTCTCGGAGCCGCTTGTCGAGTATTTGGCGAGTCCCAGCCCCACAACGGTCTGCCTCATCATTGCTGACTCGCTTGCCAAGAACACGCGCCTGTATAAGGCGATCGCCAAGATCGACAAGAAGGCCGTGATCGATTGCTCCGGCACCAAGCGCTGGGAGCTTCCGCGCCGCGTGCAGCAGATGGCGACGCAGCACGGCAAGTCGATCTCGACGGCGGCCGCCGAGGAGCTCGTCTCGCGTTCGGGGGAAAACACTCGCATGCTCGATAACGACTTGGCTAAGCTTGCCCAGATGGTCGAGGCGCCCCAGATTGAGCTTGCCGACGTTGAGCGCTGGATTGTACGTACGGCCGAGGTTCAACCCTGGGACTTTCTCAATGCGGTCTCGGCCCGTGACATGCGCCGTTCGCTCGAGCTCTTCAATCTAATGCCCGCCAAGAGCTACGTGTGGACGTACACATTGCTGTGCGGCCGCATTCGCGAGCTTATCGTTGCCAAGGCGCTCGATGCGCGCGGACAGGGTCGTGAGCTGGCCGCAACGCTCAAGCTCCAGTCCTGGCAGGTCAAGAATCACCTGACCTGGGCACGTCGCTTTTCGATGGCAGAGCTCGTCGCAGCGCTCGAGGGTGCCGTTGATGTGGAGCTCGCGCTCAAGGGTTCGGCCGATTCTCAGACCGCGCTTTTGCTCTGGATTACGAACATCTTGAGAAAATCGTGATGATACCTGCCTATTTGACAAATTCGTTCTATCCCTTTGAGGGGGAGCGTGCTATAGTAGGCGCTTGCATGACCTCACCGTGTCTCAGAGGTGTCATACATTTTTTGCAAGGAACTCGAAAGGAACTCCAGAAGTGGCAAACATCAAGTCTCAGAAGAAGCGTATCCGCACCAATGAGGCAGCTCGCATGCGTAACAAGGCTGTCAAGTCCGAGCTCAAGACGCTGACCAAGCACGTCCAGTCCGCCGTCGCCGAGGGCGACGCCGAGAAGGCCCAGGCTGCCCTCAAGACCGTCACCAAGCGTCTCGACATGGCTGCCGCCAAGCATGTTATCCACAAGAACCAGGCTTCCAACCGCAAGTCCGGTCTTGCCAAGCTCGTGAACAGCATCAACGCTTAAGTTGTAAATTTCACACCACACAGATTACGCGCATAAATGGAGCCTGTTTTATGGAACAGGCTCCATTTTTTGTACCGCTCGGGTAAGATAGTCCGCATGAATACTTCAATTGACATTTCCCACATCCGCAACTTCTCGATTGTTGCGCACATCGACCATGGCAAGTCCACGATCAGTGACCGCATTCTCGAGCTCACCCATACCGTCGACGAGCGCGACATGGAGTCGCAGCTGCTCGACACCATGGATATCGAGCGCGAGCGCGGCATCACGATCAAGTCCAATGCCGTTCGCGTGTCCTATGACGCCGACGATGGCGAGACGTATCAGTTCAATCTGATCGATACGCCGGGCCACGTGGACTTTACCTATGAGGTCTCGCGCTCGCTGGCGGCCTGTGAGGGCGCGGTGCTCGTCGTTGACGCCACGCAGGGCGTCGAGGCGCAGACCGGCTCCAACGCGACGCTCGCCATGAACGCCAATCTGGACATTGTGCCGGCCATCAACAAGATCGACCTGCCCTCGGCTCATCCCGACGAGGTTAAGACCGAGATCGAGGATGACCTGGCGATCCCTGCCGATGATGCCGTGTGTGTCTCGGGCAAGACCGGCGAGGGCATCCACGATCTGCTGGAGTCCATTGTCTTTTTGATCTCTCCGCCCAAGGGCGATGCGAACGCGCCGCTCAAGGCACTCATTCTGGATTCATACTTCGACGAGTATCGTGGCGTCGTCGCCACGGTCCGCGTCTTTGACGGTTCCATCAAAAAGGGCGATACCCTGCGCATGATGCAGGCAAAGGGCGACTTTTTGGTCGATGGCGTGGGCGTCAAGCGTCCCGCCGAGACCCCGGTCGACGCGCTCACGGTCGGCGAGGTCGGATACGTGGTCACGGGCCTGAAGGACCCCGAGGCCGTTCGCGTGGGCGATACCCTCACGTGGGCGTCGAATCCCTGCCCTGAGCCGCTTCCCGGCTACCGCGAGGCCAAGCCCATGGTTTATACGGGCCTGTTCCCGATCGATAACAAGGACTACGAGAACCTGCGTGACGCGCTCGATAAGCTGCACGTCAACGACCCGTCGTTGGTGTGGGAGCCCGAGACCTCGGTGGCGCTCGGCTTTGGTTTCCGCGTGGGCTTCTTGGGCCTGCTGCATATGGAGGTCGTCAAGGAGCGCCTGGAGCGCGAGTTCAATCTTGACCTCATTGCTACGAGCCCCTCGGTGGACTATCACGTCTACAAGACTGACGGCGAGATGATTGATGTCCGCAGCCCGCAGGATCTGCCCGAGGCTACGCGCATCGAGCGCATCGAGGAGCCCTACCTCAAGGCCAAGATTATCTGCCCGCCCGAGTATACGGGTGCCGTCATGCAGCTCGCTATCGAGCACCGCGGCATTACTACCGACATGATTCATCTCACGAGCAAGTCGGTCGAGATGCGCTTTGATATGCCGCTCGCCGAGCTCATCTTGGACTTCTTTGACCAGCTCAAGAGCCGTACCAAGGGCTATGCCTCGCTCGACTACGAGTTCAACGAGTACCGTCCATCCGAGCTCGTTAAGCTCGATATCTTGCTTTCGGGCGACGAGGTGGACGCGCTATCGTTTATCGTCCATAAGGACAAGGCCTATGGCCTGGCCCGTGGTCTGTGCGACAAACTTAAGGAGATCATCCCGCGTCAGCTGTTCGAGGTTCCCATCCAAGGTGCTATCGGCAACAAGATCATCGCCCGTTCTACCGTCAAGGCGCGTCGCAAGGACGTGCTTGCTAAGTGCTACGGCGGCGATATTTCGCGTAAGCGTAAGCTGCTCGAGAAGCAGAAAGAGGGCAAGAAACGCATGAAGGCCATCGGCTCGGTCGAGGTCCCTCAGGAGGCCTTTATGGCGATCCTCAAGGTGGACGAGTAGGTCTATGGCGCTTTCCGAATATAGTCTGCGG
>CAJMRR010000137.1 GCA_905215835.1 uncultured bacterium
CTTATATGCCTCCGCCCGGACAGACGCCTTGTTGTTGGAGCACGGCTTGTCATGGGGGTATCCGCTGAACATATATAAATTGAAGGCCACGTCTTGTGGCCTTTTTTGCATCCGGAAAGCGTGTCCCGTAATCCATGTCTGGGATGGGATGCGGTTTCCGCTTGGGACCCGATTGGGAAAGAGTGTCCCACTATTCAGCTGGATTCCGGGATGTATTTTCCGGTTGAGGCTCGTTGGGAAAGTGCGTCCCACTTTGGGGGCTGATTCTGGGACGTGGTTTCCGGTTGGCTCTCATTGGGAAAGTTCATCCCATTTCTCGGCCTAATTATGGGACGCAGTTTCCCGTTGAGGACCCTTTGGGAAAGTGCGTCCCGGTCTGGGCGCTCAAACTGGGATGGATTTTCCGGATGAGGGCTTGACGGAAAATGTGTCCCGTTCCGGGCGCTAATTGTGGGATGCAGTTTCCGCTTGCGGAGTCTCCACTCAACAGAAAACCCAGGTGGCCTGTTTTTTGGCTACCCGGGTTTTTGGGTTGTCGATATGTTCGACTGGCTACTAGTGGGTCTTGCGGCGCTTGATCAGCATGATGAGGGCTATCACTACGAGCGTTGCTCCCGCTGCTGCTGCGGTGGCGACTAGGGCGAATGTTTGGTCGCCGGTGTTTGCGAGGTTCTTCGCTGTGGTCGTAGTCTTGACCTTGGTGTCGGTCTTAGCTCCGTTGTCGGACTTGGGCTTGTCCGGGTTCGTCGGGGTCTCAGGAGTCTCGGGGTCCTTTGAGCCTTCGGAATCGGTTGGGCCGGCGGTGTTTACCAGCGTATGGTCCAGGAACTTCTTGGCGCCCGCACTTGCCTGTGAGAACAGGCGGCGCGTGCGGATCGGGGTGGCGTTCACCGTTGTGGGCGCCGTCTCCTCGGCCTCGATATTCACGAGCGTCGTGCCGGTGTCGAGGCCCACGTCGTTGTATCCCACGTGGCAGTAATACTGCGCACCGTCATCGTCTGCGGTCAGGTCAATCTCGAGCTTTGAGGCCGTTCCAGCCGCGAGGTTGCCATCGGCACCCACGAGCTTAAACTCTGTCTCGCCGCGGCCCTTGCGGTACCACATATAGGTCGGTGCCAGCCCTGTTTCGCTATCGTCGGCACCGAGTTGCTTCACATGGCCAATCGCCGAGAGCGTCAGGTGGCTTCCCGCCGTGCGCTCAACCGAAGAGTCGTATCCAAGATCCGACCCCTCCGCAGCATCCGCCGCAGGTCCGCTCACGGTCATCGTCATGCCATCGGGCATGGTCTTGACCGTGATGATTGCCGAGCGAATACCTGTTTCGGTCGTGGATCCATTCTTAACGGCGGCGATGGCGAATCGATACTCCGTATTGGGCTGCAGCCCATCCCACTTGAGCGAGGTCTGCGTGTTGTCGGCAATCTTCCAGCTATTGACGACCGCATCCGCCGCATTGCTCTGCAGCATGCCCACGCCGTAGCTAAAGCCACTCTTGTTTGCGAGTACATCGTCCCAGCTAAACGTAACGCTGGTCGAATCGACGGCGTTTGCCGTAAAGCCCGTCACGGCCGGCGCGTCGGGCATCTCGACGTCCTTAACGTCATAGCCCACGATCCAGAACTGGTCGGTGTCCTTGGTGCCGAGCTTGTCGCCCGAGTCTGCCTCAAACTTGTCGACATCCACCGCGTTGACGCCCAGACGCCACACAAAACCGTACTTGCCCTGCGCGGCCTCGGGCAGGTTGTCGACGGTGCCGCCGTATTCGGTCGATTCACTCGAGGAGTTACCCGTAGTAAAGCCGGCGTTGGCACCAAAGCACAGGCCGCCAAACAACTCGTGCTTTGCGAGCTTCGCGCCCATGACAACGCTGCCGTTCAGCGTCAAGCCGAGCTCGAGCTCCTGCTCCTTGCCCTCCTCGACTTCGATGGTCTGCTCAATGCTCGCCCCCGACTGCGCGACGGCGCCGTTAAACCCATCGTGCGTGTAGGCGCGCGTTACGCCAGGCTTGCCCAGGCCAAAGGAATCCCCAACGGGAGTCTCGCCGTTGAGCGTCGTTTGATAGGTTCCGGGTTCTCCCGACCGGTTGGTCAAAAAGTAGCTGAGCGGCGTCATATTGTGCTGTTTGGCAATGCGGTCATAGGCCTCGACATTAACGACCGAGGTCTGCGCGCCGAGCGACACGGGCGCCGCCATCACGCCCTTACCACCAGTTTCCTCATTTTCGATCTCATACTCGTAATAGACCATCGGAATCGTGTAGAGCACGGTCTTGTCACCCTCGCCGGCATGCGACTCATAGCTTACGCTTGCGCTGACCGTGCGCTCACTCCGGTAGTCATAGCATCCCTCGGCGGCAAAATCGACTGAAGCATTCATCGCGACCAGGGGCGGACCGGTCTGCACCTCGACGGCAACGCCCAACTCGGCGCCAATGGTATAGCCCTGGGATGTCCCCGTGCCCTTTTCCTCTCCGTATGACGTGCCGCCCAACACCAGATAGCCGTATGCCTGCTCCAGATCCTCAACATAGGGCGCATCCTGCAGCACGGCAAGCACGCGCGGGTTGGTATAGACCTTGTAGCGGTCCTTGTACGTGATCTTGACGCTGTCGTTGTCGACATCGGGCAGCGCGAGCGAGATAAATGTGCCGTAGGTAGTGCCGCGACGGTTGCTCTCGTTAATCACCTGCTCCTCGCCGCGGCGCACCTTTCCGTTCTCGTCGAGCGAAAAATGCGAGGCGGTCATCCAATAGTAGTCATCGTTCTTGCGCAGGTCCTCGTCGCGGTGCTTGCCCACCACGGCGATAAAGCTCTCGTTATAGCGGTCCGAACCCGAGACGCTGCCCGCCTTGACGTCGCTGATCCACACCTGCTCTATACCCTTGTGGTCATGCTTGTTGCTGCTGTTGTATTGCTGACCGCTCATGCTCATGGTTCCGACCATGGACCCCAAGCCCTGAGCCCCGCTCTGTGCCGTGTTGCAGGCAAAGTCGCGGAACACATCGCCGCCCACGAGCACCTCGTCGACCGCCAGCTGCTCGGACAGGCCGTCAAGGTTGGCAGTGGCAAGGGCAATAGGCGCCAAGGTGCACGGATAGCGCTTATCCTGAGCGCTATCCTTCCATGCGCTGTTGGGCACATGCATCAGCCCATAGGAGGCAAGGAGCCCGTCTCTGTATTCCTTGCAATCGGAAAGCTTGAACTCGCCAGACTCCGAGTCAAAATACGCGTAGCGGTACAGCGCGCCGTACAGCCCCTTGCTGCCGTCAGAAGCGCCGTAATCAAAAGCGCTGCGTTGCCAGTCATAGCCCGCAAGAATAAGGCCCGTGACGGTTTCACCCGTCTTCTTTCCTTCTTCATCGTAGGCGGCAAACGTGCCGAACGTCGCATTCGCAGCGACCATGGTCTTGCCGTTCGCGGAGAGGGAGATTGCGCCCGCGTCGCCCAGAGCATCGACATGGACGAGCGCACCCTTGGATGCATCCCACGAAAACAGCTCGCAATGCGTCGACTTATCAATATTCTTCTTGCCGTAGGGTGCCGAGACCACGATGGCGAGGTCATCGCAAAAATCGCGATCGAGGTCGCCGGCCGCTAGCGAAACGACAGGAGCTGACTGAAGCTGCGTCCAGGAGTCGTTCCCGCCCTTGTTGTGCGTGGTGTAGTCCGCGGCGTTACCGGCATCGATCTTGACGACGCTTTGCTTCCAGTTGCCGCCCTCCAAGTCATACATGTCGACTACAGCCTTGCGCACGCCGTTCTCGTCGACATAGCAGCCCGCGTAGACAAAAAGCTCGTCGACGCCGTCGCCATCGACATCGCCCGCCTCGACATCAAAGACGGCGTCGTGCTCTTGCAGGTAACCGGCATCCAGGTACTTAAAACGGCCTTCGTACATCATATTAGTGTTGACCGTCACCGGCAGGTGTGTGTCGAGAGTGCGCGTACGCCCGTTGCTAAACGAGTAGAGGACCAGCTCAACCTTTCCGGCGTATGACTTGCCGTCAATCGTCGTGGAGGAACTGTCGCCGTAGGCACGGAGCTCGGCAACGCGGCTCTTTTTGCCCGTGCTAGCGTCGCTGCAGAACTCAGCACTCGTGGCGTGAATGCCCGAGAAACCGTTGTTGTCGTTGGCGAGTACTGTTGAGGACTCATTGTTGCTTAGGTACGACCAGGTGCCGCCACCGTAGTCGCTATGCTTGTAGAGATCGCTGTTCGTATCGAAGTTGTTGACGTTTTGCCAGAACTTTGCGGCGCCCCACACACTTCCATAGCCATCGGTGAGTTTGCTGCTGCCGCCAATGTCACCGCGCTCGACGTTCTCGAGCTTGTCGCGCAGAGTGTAGCGATTGCCATGGCTACCGTTAGCTGCCATATAGACCTCGCTGCGCGTGGCAAACGTCGTGGGGGTATCAGTGGAATAGGGGCCAACGGTATCGGCCGGAATGTCCTCGCTCGCGCCCAGACCCAGAGCTTGACAATCCTGCTCGGTCATATCGGTGATTGCGGGCGCGTCTGCCGCCTGGGCAACCTGGGGCGTGGCCGTGAAGCAGGCGACGCTCATGGCGATCAACGCAGCAAGCGCCGCCGTCCCAACAAGCGGGATTTTCGACAGCCTACGGATACGGGGGTGTGGAACGTACATGAGGGACCTCGCTTTATTCGAGTGGAGTGGACTCATTTTTACAAATGATACGTCCGATGCCCGATATCACGTGTCTCATTTTCGCCAACGGCGTGTCTCATTTTTGAGAATCCGAGATGCCGCGGAAATCTTATCCCAGCTCAAAGGCCATTTCTGGGATGTATTTTCCGTCGAGTGCCTCATCGGGAAACTGCATCCCATTTCAAGCGTCGATTCTGGGACGCATTTTCCCCTTAGACCCTCAACCGGAAACCGCATCCCACTTTGAGCGCAAATTCCGGGATGCATTTTCCGCTTGAGCCTCATTGGGAAACGGCGTCCCACTTTGAGGGCTGATTGTGGGATGCATTTTCCGGTTTTGCTCTCATTGGGAAAATGCATCCCGTTTCTTGACCGAATAATGGGACGCAATTTCCCGTTGGAGCGCCTTTGGGAAAGTGTGTCCCACTTCGACCGCCCAGAGTGGGATGCACTTTCCGCAAAGCACCTCAACGGGAAACTACGTCCCATTCCAAAGGCAAATTCCGGGACGCATTTTTCGAAAGCCTGCCCATCCGGAAAGCCCGTCCCACTTTGGACGCATCCGGGCACGGAACCATCGACCTATCAGGCCTCCCATCAATAAAGAGGCGTCCTCCCGGACGGCGGGGCACGAA
>CAJMRR010000138.1 GCA_905215835.1 uncultured bacterium
CCGCGCCCGCGGCGATGGCGAGCTCTCCAAAGTCGCCTAGGGAGCCGCCCAAAATAGCGACGGTTCGGCACGGGTGATCTGCCTCGCCCCACACGCGCGGGTCGCTTCCGAAGGCCGTGGCAGCACGGGTGGCTAGATCGCGCAGCGTGCACGGGTCGTTGAGCGTTGCAAGCGCGCCCAGGCCGGTTGCCTCGGGGTCGTCTACGTGCTCCAGTGAGCTCACGGGCTCAGCGCCCAGCAGCTCGCTCAGGCAGGTGCGCGCTTCGTGCGAGCGGTCCAGATTGGTGTGGAGCGAGATAATGCTCACGCCGCAGCGGGCGGCCTCAAACAGCGCTGCGCTGCACTGGGGGCGTGCGGAATCCGACGGACAAAACGCCTCGGGCGCCTTGATATAGACAGGATGATGCGTCAGCAGCACGTTTGCGCCGGCTTCTTGGGCGCGGCGAACATTAGCTTCGGTCGCATCGAGTGCGCAGGCAACACCGGTGATCTCTGCAGCGGGATCTCCCACAGATAGCCCAACATGATCCCAGCCCTCGGCGTCCGCCTTGGGGTAGCGCTCCAGCAGCGCACGTTCAAGCTCAGCGACGATCATGCGGCACCCACGATCGAGAGCAGCGTCTGGGCAAAGTCGTCCAGGTCGGCAGGGTTCACGCGGTCATCGAAGGAGATGCGCAGTGCGCCCAGCGCCTGCTCGCGACCAATGCCCATGGCGCTGAGAACATGGCTCGGGTCCATGCTGCCGCTCGAGCAAGCCGATCCGGCCGAAACCTCAAAGCCGGCGGCGTCGAGCTTGACGATGAGCTCCTCGGAGTCCATGCCGTCAACGTAGATCGAAACCATACCCGGCAGACGGTCGACCTGCTCGTAGTCGCCCATGGTGGCATGAATGCGTGGATGGGCCGTAAGCGTGGCGTAGAGTTTGTCGGAAAGGGCTTGCAGCTTTTCGCGCTCCTGAGCCACTTGGGGCGCCAGCGTGCGGGCAGCAGCGGCAAAGGCTAGCTGCGTGCGCAGGTCCTGCGTGCCGGCGCGACGTCCGGCTTCCTGTCCGCCGCCAAAGATGCGCGGGCGCAGCGGCGTGCGGCTCTTAAGGTAGAGCGCGCCAGATGCCACAGGACCGCCAATCTTGTGGGCGGCGACGGACATGGCATCGACGCCCAGCTCGGTGACATCGAGCGGAATATGCAGATACCCCTGGATGGCATCGGTGTGGAACAGGGCGCCAACGGTATGCGCGGCCGCGGCAAGCTCGCGGATGGGCTGCACCACGCCGGTCTCGTTGTTGGCAACCATGATGCTCACGAGCGCCACGTCGTCGCCTAGCAGCTCGACAATCGTGGCAGGCTCAATGTAGCCCATGCGGCAGGGCTGCACCAGGTCGACGGTAAAGCCGGCGGCACGCAGCGGCGGCAGGTTGTCCAGAATCGAATCGTGCTCGATGGCCGAAACGATTACGCGATCGCGTTTGCGATCGCGCTGACGGGCGCCCTCGGCAAGACCGAGCAGCGCCAGCTGGTTGGCTTCGGTGCCGCCGTTGGTCAGAACAATCTCGGACGGGCGGACGCGCGCGCCAAAGCTACGGGCGATCTCGCGACGGGCGACTTCCAGGCGCGCAGCGGCCTTGCGGCCGAGCGAATGCAGCGAGTTGGGGTTGACGCCGGCAAGCTCGCTGTCGTCGTACTCGCGCTGCGCAAGGAGCGCCTCGGCGCGCATGGGCGTCGAGGCGGCATAGTCAAGATTCACGGGTATGCGGTTTTGACCTGCGGTCATAAGGGTTTATGCCTCCTGTGCGGCCTCGTTGCCCAGCTTCTGCAGTAGCGCAACCTCGGCAGCGGGATCTTCGGATTTAAATACGGCAGAACCGGCCACGAGCACGTTGGCGCCGGCCTTGACGACCTCGGCAATGTTCTTGGAAGAAATGCCGCCGTCGACCTCGATGAGGGGCGAAACGCCGTGACGCTCGCACATGGCCTTGAGCTCGTGGAGCTTATGCAGAGTGCCCGGGATAAAGCTCTGACCGCCAAAGCCCGGGTTCACGCTCATGAGCAGCACCATATCGACGACGTCGATGATGCTCTCGAGCACGCACACGGGGGTGGCGGGGTTGAGCACCACACCGGCCTTGACGCCGCGCTGTTGCAGATGCGTGAGCGTGCGGTGCAGGTGCGTGGAGGCCTCGTAGTGCACGGTGATCATGTCGGCACCGGCGTCGGCGTACCAATCGACCGTCTCGTCGGGGTTCGACACCATCAGGTGCGCGTCGACCGGTACATCGGTGGAGCGCTTGACGGCCTTAAGGATGTCGACGCCAAAGGTGAGGTTGCCGGTAAAGTGACCGTCCATGACGTCGAAGTGCACGTAGTCGGCACCGGCGATCTTGTCGAGTTCGCCCTTGAGGTTGGCCATGTCGGCCGAAAGGACGGACGGAGCGATTTTGATGGAACCCATGGTAGTAGCCTTTCTGCGCTAGTCGGTGAGTCCGTAGAACTCTTGAGAGGGGACGCGGTCGGTGAGAATCTCGAGTGCCCTATCCAAAGTAACACCGTTGTAGAGCGTTTGCTCCACGGCAAAGGTGAGCGGAATGTCTACGCCCAGTGAACGGGCAAGTTCGCTGACGCTGCGGGCCGCGACGGCGCCCTCGACAACCATATGCGTGCGCGTTTGGTACTCGTCGAGCGAAACGCCGTGGGCAAACTCGTAGCCAAAGGTGCGGTTGCGCGAATGCTCCGAGGTACAGGTGGCAATGAGGTCTCCCATGCCGGCAAGTCCCATGCAGGTCATAGCTTGACCGCCGCGGGCGTGCACCAGACGGCTGATCTCGGCTAGGCCGCGCGTCATGATGAGGGCGAGCGTGTTGTCGCCCGCGCCGGTGCCGGCGGAGATGCCGCACACGATGGCGATGACATTTTTCATGGCGCCGCAGACCTCGACACCGGTCATGTCTTGCGACAGATAGATGCGGAAGGCCGTGGACAGGAGCAGGTCCTTAAAGGCCTCCCCTATCTGCGGATCTTCACTGGCGATGACGGCGGCAGAAAGACCTCCGCGACAGATTTCCTCGGCATGGTTGGGGCCCGAGAGCGCCGCCACGCGCGCCTCGTTGCCGATCTCACTGGCGATGACCTCGCTCATGAGCAGGCCGGACTCGGGCTCAATGCCCTTGGTGAGGCAAAGCACCGGGGTATCGGCGGCGATAAGGGGCGCGGCCTGGTGGCACACGCTGCGAAGGTGCGTCGAAGGTACGGCAAAGATGATGGCCTCGGCGCCGTCGAGCGCCTGGGTCAGATCCGTCGTGGCAACAACGTTGGTCGGCAGTTCATAGTCCACTAGGTAGCGAGGATTACGGTGCTCGGCGTTAATGCCGGCGGCCGCCTGCTCGCTGTGGGCCCACATGGTCACGCGCTCGGTTCGCGCGGCGGCAAGGCCGGCGACGGCGGTTCCCCAGGAGCCAGAGCCAATCAGCGCAACATTCATGACTCTCTCCTACTTATCGTCGGGCTCGGTGACGCGCTTGGTAAACGAGAGCTTGGACTCCTTACCGGTCATGAGCTTTTTGATGTTCGCACGATGGGCCCACACCACGGTGATGCCGATCATAGCCATGCAAAACTTAAGTCCTAGGCTGCTGTACGGAAAGACCGCACAAGCGGCAATGGGAAGACCGATGGCCGCGGCAAGCGAGCCCACCGACACGAACTTGGTGATGGCGACGGCCACGATAAACATGCCCAGCAGCGACAGACCAATGGGCCAGTACCAGGCGAGGATAACGCCCAGACCCACGGCGATACCCTTGCCTCCATGGAAGTTGAGGTAGGGCGAGAAGATATGGCCCCACACCGCTGCCAGGCAAATGACGCCGAGCATCCAGTCGCCGGCGGCGCCGGGGGCCATAATACTCGGCGGAAAACCATAGCCCAAGTCGGCAATGAGTGGACGGGCGATAAGGACGCAGATGGCGCCCTTAAGGCAGTCGAGCAGCAGCGTGAGCGCGGCCACCTTGGGGCCGGCCACACGCAGGGCGTTGGTGGTGCCGATGTTGCCGGAGCCCGCCTTGCGAATGTCGGTGTGGTTGAACACGCGGCCCAGGATCAGGCCAAACGGAATCGCCCCGATAAAGAACGAGACCACGGCGCAGATGGCGGTCAGCAGAATCGGATTATGCATCCTTTTGCTCCTTCTTCCTAAAGAAGAGTCGAATGGGTGTGCCGGCAAAGTCGAAGGTCGAGCGCATGCGGTTCTCCACGTAGCGCTGATAGGTGTCGTTGACCAGATCGCTGTGGTTGACGAAGAACGTGAACGTCGGCGGGTTGACGCCCGTCTGGGTCACGTAGTGCATGCGCAGGCGGCGCTTGCCGTCCACCACGGTATGACCGAACTCGCGCAGGTCGGTGAGGAACGTGTTGAGGCGCGAGGTGCTGATCTTTTGCGAGCGCGTCTTCTCGGCGGCGTCGACCATCGCCCAGATCTTCTCGACGCTGCGGCCGGTCAGGGCAGAGATGCGCAGGTACTGGGCCCAGGGAGCCATGACGCCCAGACGGCGGTCGATGGTCTCCATGCAGGCCTCGCGCTTACGGTCGTCGTCGAGCAGATCCCACTTGTTGAGCAGCACAACGATGGCGCAGCCGCGCTCGATGGCAAGACCCATGACCTTCTGGTCCTGTTCGGTAACGCCAACGGAGGCGTCGACGACGAGCAGCGCCACGTCGGCGCGGTCGATGGCGCGCAGGCCGCGGACCATCGAGTAGTACTCGATGTTCTCGTACACGGTACTCTTCTTGCGGATGCCCGCGGTGTCGACCATGCGGTAGTGCTTGCCGTTGCGCTCCACGACGGTGTCGATGGCGTCGCGCGTCGTGCCGGCAATGTTGGACACGATGGAGCGGTCGGCGCCCAGGATGCGGTTGAACAGCGAAGACTTACCGGCGTTGGGGCGGCCGATGATGGCGACGTTCAGCGCGTCGGGGAACTCATCGGCGACCTCGTCCTCTTCCTCGGGAAGCAGGGCCACGATGTCGTCGAGCAGATCGCCCGTGCCGTGGCCGTGCAGGGCCGAGAGCGGCGTGGGCTCGCCGATACCGAGCGAATAGAACTCCCAGATGCTGTCGTTCTCTCGATCGGGGTTGTCGAGCTTGTTCACCAGCAGAAAGACCGGCTTGTCGCAGCGCTTGAGCATGCGAGCGACCGACTCGTCCTCCTCGGTGACGCCGGTGCGGCCGTCGACCACAAACAGGATGACGGCGGCTTCCTCGGCGGCGGCGAGCGCCTGGTCGCGAATGGACGTGGCGAAGACG
>CAJMRR010000139.1 GCA_905215835.1 uncultured bacterium
ACGAGCGGGGGCTCCTATCTTTTTAGTGCCCTCGGATTGGGTCATAGTGTCTGTCCGTCCTCAACCTGTGATTCCGCCACGGTCCGCTTCGGTAGTCGTTGGGGACGTTCTTGTTTGACTAGTCATTTAAGAACGTCCCCAACGACTAACTTCCTTCCCGTAACCTTTCCGCAACAATTCGACCTCCACGGCACCAGCGCCCGCCTGCCGTGCTCCCTGCGCTACACTTAGTCGCACTGTGGCGCTGCTGCGCCGTGCCCGAACCAAGGGAGACCCTCATGAAGAACACTCAGCTGCTGCTGATCAACGATATGTGCGGC
Source organism: uncultured bacterium (assembly GCA_905215835.1). Classification (GTDB taxonomy): domain Bacteria; phylum Actinomycetota; class Coriobacteriia; order Coriobacteriales; family Coriobacteriaceae; genus Collinsella. The sequence goes on from CAJMRR010000139.1 coordinate 321, forward strand.
TACGGCAAGGTCGCGCTTTCCGCCATGCTGCCGGTGCTGTCGCACATGGGCTACCGCATCCACAACCTGCCAACGGCGCTCGTTTCCGATACGCTCAACTATCCCAAGTTCTACATCCACGACACCACCGAGTACGTGCGCCAGAGCCTCGCCATCTGGGAGGAGCTCGGCTTTGAGTTCGACGCCATCTCTACCGGCTTTATCGTGACCGAGGAAGAGACGCGCATCATTTCGGACTTCTGCCACCGCCGCGCGCAAAAGGGTACCAAGGTGTTCGTCGACCCCATCATGGGCGACAACGGCAAGCTCTATGCGGGCGTGCCCGAGTCCACGATTGGCCTTATGCGGCATCTGCTGGAGTGCGCAGACTACGCGGTTCCCAACTACACCGAGGCCTGTCTGCTCACCGATACGCCTATCGCCGAGCAAATTACGCCCGATGAGGCCCGTGACCTTGTGGACGCCGTGCGTGAGCTGGGTGCCAAATCTGTGGTCATTACGAGCGCCGTAGTCAATGGCACGAACGCGGTTATCGGTTACGACCATGTGGCGGGGGAGTACTTTACGATTCCCTTTGAGCTCATTCCGGTCTATTTCCCGGGCACGGGCGACACGTTTTCGGCGGTGCTCGTCGGCCGCGTTATGGCAGGTTGGAGTCTGCAGCGCGCGACGTCCGATGCCATGCGTGTGGTGGCTGAGCTTATCGAGCGCAATGCCGACCAAGAGGACAAGTCGGCTGGCCTTCCCATCGAGGCCTGCCTGGATGTGGTTGACCATGAGTAATGCTGGCGAGGGCGGCATCAAGCCTGCGGGCGAGAACAAGCCGCTCGGTGCCCCGCGCGGCAGGCGCCCACGTATTCGCATTAGCTGCGTGGACCAGCTGGGCACATGCCGCTGCCATCACGGGCACAAGCCGGGTGACGTCTTCGACTTCGACCGAGATCGCGGCAAGATGTGCGCCATGGCCTGCCATGTGGGCTTTCCCTATATCGATATCCTGCGCTATGGCGGAACCGTGCCTGGCAACGAGCCTGGTACGGCAAAGTTCTGCTGCCCCGAGGTCGACACCCTCAATGTCTGGCTCGCCGAGATCGTCGACGAGTAGTTGAGCGCAATGTGACAAAGGGACAGTTCCTTTGTCACATTCGCCGGTGGCGTCCCTTCTATTGTGCTTGTAATCTCAAATCTCTGCATTTCATCCGATTTTAGGTTCTAAAAATTCTGCGTTTCATCGATAATCAAGCGTATAAAACGTTGCATTTCATTTGATGACACTGAGGGGAGAGCCTATGCTGCGCAGGAAAATAGCGGCAGAGCTGGAGCGTTGGCTGAAGTCTTCCGAGCAAAAGGCCTTGTTCATTACGGGTTCTCGCCAGATTGGCAAAAGCTATTCGATTCGCGCATTTGGCAAAGCCAACCATGCAACCTACATCGAGCTTAACCTCATGGAAAACCGCCAGGCAAAAGATGCTCTTCTCGAGGCGCGGAATGCCGATGATTTCATCAGCAGGGTGACGCTTCTTTCGGGAAAGTCGATTGCGCCAGGCAAAACGCTCGTGTTTATCGATGAGGTCCAAGAGGCCCCCGACATCATGACGATGGCAAAGTTCCTTGTTGAGGACGGGAGGTGCCGTTGGGCGTTTTCGGGGTCAATGCTCGGGACTCAGTTCAAGGGCGTCAGGTCCTATCCCGTGGGGTATGTTCACGAGCTTAGGATGTTCCCGCTCGATTTTGAGGAGTTTTGCTGGGCAATCGGGGTGAGCGAGGGGGCTCGTCAAACGATACGTGACGCGTGTATCAGCGAGAGGCCCATTCCTGATTACATTCATGACGCGATGATGGCAAACTTCAGGACCTATACCGTTGTCGGCGGAATGCCGGAGGTCGTGCAGCGTTTCCTTGACACGCAGGGCGACCTTGCCTCTGTTCGTCAGCTACAGTCAGAGCTCAACGAACAGTACCGGCGGGATATCTCCAAGTATGCAAACGGGCGAACCCTTCAGGTGCAGAGCATCTACGATCAGCTCCCTATTATGCTCGAGGGCGAAAACAAGCGCTTCGTGCTCAATTCCATTGACCCCAAGGCTCACTACGAGAAGTATCAGCGAGATTTTGTATGGCTTGTCGATGCCGGCGTTGCTCTCAAAGCCGATATCGTAACCGAGCCAAAATCGCCCCTGCTCAAGACGGCGCGGCCATCGCAGTTCAAGCTATATCAATCGGATACGGGCATGTTGATGGCGCGCTACCCCGTTGGAGTCGCCCAAGCGGCGTATCTTGATAGCAAGGAGCCCAATCTGGGCGGCATTTACGAAAACGTGGTGGCCCAGCAGCTGACTGCCCAAAATCGCCAGCTTTACTACTATCAGACAAAAAAGCGCGGTGAAGTGGACTTTGTGGTCGATGGACCGGATGGGACGGCTGTTCCGATCGAGGTTAAATCGGGCTCCTATTACCACGCGCACGCTGCGCTCGGTCATGTGCTTGATACGGCTGAATATGGCGTAAGGCTCGGGATTGTTTTCTCGAGAGGCAACGTTGAGCGCAACGGAGCGGTTCTCTATTTGCCGCTATATGCGACCTGGGCCCTTTCGGATGTTTTGGGCGACTCCTGCGCCGAGGGGATAAAGCTGGAGGTCAAGCCGGTCTAGGGCCAGTCCCTTTGTCACATTCATGAGTGTGGATTTTCTCCCACGCTCGTTTTATGCCGATGGCGTGGCCCGTGTGCCCGCGCCGCCCGAGCGCCTACAGCTGCTCGAGCATAGCGGTGCAACCGGCGAGTACATCGCGGTAGGTGGCGTCGAAATTGCCGGTGTACCAGGGGTCGGCCACGCCGCCGGGGCGATCGGTCCAATCGAGCAGGCGCGAGATCTTGCCATCGGGGTCCTTCCCAAAAATTCGGTACAGGCCGCGGGCGTTCTCGTCGTCCATATAGACAATGTGGTCCCAGTCGCCATTCTCCGCGCGACGCACCTGACGTGCACGATGTGCGACGACGGGAATCCCGACCTCGCGCAGCTTGGCAACGGTACCGTGGTGTGGCGGGTTGCCGATCTCCTCGGTCGAGGTCGCAGCGGAATCAATGACAAACTCGCCCGCGCGCCCAGCGCGGCGCACCAGCTCGGTAAACACCGACTCAGCCATCGTCGAGCGACAGATGTTGCCGTGGCAGACAAACAGTACACGTTGCATATGCGGTTTCCTTTCGATCGCCATCATCGAGCTCGAGTATCGCATCTACGCCTGCGCCATCGCCCTCTTGCGTTCCCAGCGAGCCAACTTAATCGTCACCAGCGTAAGCACCCAGGCCACAAGCGAGAACGCGGCACCCACTGCGCCTACATATGCAATGCCAGCTCCGCTTACCACGGCACCGCCCACCGCGGTGCCAAACGAGATGCCGACGTTAAACGCCATGGGCTCAACCGAACTTGCGAGTACCATCGACTTGGGGTGGCGGCTGCGTGCCACGTCCATAAAGTGTGTGATGCACGACACCGAGAACAGGTACATGAGCAGCGCCAAGCTAAAGACAAAGACCAGCGCGAGCGGCATGGTGCCGCCCACAGCAAACAGCCCGAGTAACGCCGCAGCCTGCAGCACAAACGTCACCAGCAGTGCCTTCATGCCAAAGCGCGCGTCGATCCATCCGCCCAAGATGTTCGAGATCAGGCAGAACACGCCGTAGGCCATGAGCGCGGTGCTGGCTTCGACCGTGCCCATGCCCAACACCTGCTCAAGATAAGGCGTCACGTAGCCGTAGAAAACGTAGACCGACCCCACGCCAAACAAGAAGATGAGCATGCCGGTGATGATGCTCGGTTCGCGCAGAAGCCCCGCCTGCTCGCGAAAGGTGGCAGGCTCGTCGGTTTGCCCAGCGCGCGGCATAAACGCCACGAGCGCTCCGCAGATCAGAACGGCAAAGGTCAGCGTGCCGTACATGGCCACGTGCCAGTCGAGCGTGTCGGCCACAAACTTGCCGATCGAAGTGACAAAGACCATTGCCACGGAAAACGCGCCGTACACTACCGAGATGGCGAGTGAGGTCTGCTGCGGGGACAGCAGCTCAGGGATGTACGTCACGCCCACGGCGAGCAGCGCACCCGAGACGGAGCCCAGGACAATACGCGAGATAAACAGCACTTGAAAGTTAGGCGCCAGCGCCATAACCAAATTGCCGAGCACAAAGACGATGCTGTAGCACACGAGCAGCTGGTAGCGGCGAAAACGCCCCGTACTGAGCGCGAGCACCGGCGTCGAGATAGCGTAGATCAGTGCGAACACGCTAATAAGTTGGCCTGCGGTGGCAAGCGATACGCCGAGTTCCGTCGCTAGGTCGCTTTCGATGCCGATGACCACGAACTCGGAGCAGCCGAGCGAGAATCCCAACAGCACGAGCAGCGCCAGGCAAAGATTGGTGCGCGCGGGGGAGAGCGCGGCGGCGGTTGACTTACTTTTTGGCGTGGTTGCGGCGGTCAAGGTTGTCACTCCAATGTCGCGTGAATAAGCGGGATTCAATCCCTGCAACTCTAACAGAATGTGACAAAGGGACAGTCTCTTTGTCACATTCGCGGCGTGGCTGCCGCCTAAACCGTCACAACATTCGGCGAAAATCTCGAAAACGAGGAAAAACGTCGAATGTTGTGACGGTTTTCGTGTCCGGCGCGGGTGAGCTTCGGTGCCGTCTGGGGGTATAAGACTAGTGAGTGTTTATTTGCGAGGCCTAAGGGGCGCCCCGTATGGATATCGATAACTTTGAATGGTGGTATAGCGAGGGTGAGGCTCCGGACGAGGAGTGGGACGACCCCATGCCGCGTGACGTGTCGAGCGACGAGGACGAGACCGGCAACGACGTCGCCGCCGATTCGGACGCC
>CAJMRR010000140.1 GCA_905215835.1 uncultured bacterium
CCTGGATGCGGTCGTCGTTGGCGGCGGCAATCAGGTCAAGGTCGCCGGTCTCCAGGCCGCGCGTCATGCCGGCGATGCGGCCCATTTGCCATACGGCGGTGGAGAGTGGAATCTCCTGTGGTACAACCTTGCGGGCCTCGCTCGTATGCACCTCGTAGGGCGGAATCACGGTAATAAAACGCAGGCGATCGCTCACCTCGTAGCGCAGGCACTGGGGGAGCGAATCAGTCGGCGTAAAGGAGCAGACGGCGCCGCCCAGGATGGCGGGGGCGACGTTATCGGGATGGCCCTCGACCTCGGTGGCAATGCGGACGAGCTCGGCACGGTCGACGGTGTGGCCCGTCAGCGCGGCCGCCATAATGCCGGCGACGACGCAGGTGGAGCTGGAACCCAGGCCGCGAGCGACGGGCACGTCGGTTTGAATGTCGATGGCAACGGGGAAAGCTGTCTCGCCCCACGCGGCCAGAGCATCGACAAAGCTCACATAGACCAGGTTATTCTCGTTTTGGAACTCCTTGGGGCAGCCCGTGATGGTGAGCTTGTCGGCGCGCTCGAAGGTGAAGTGCGAGTAGAGGCTGACGGCCATGCCGAGGGTGTCGTAGCCGATGCCTAGGTTGGCGCTGGTTGCTGGGACGGTGATTTTGATCATGTGGGTCCTCCTGGGCGGGTCTGGCCGTTTAGTTCGCTGCTCGGGCAGTCCTGGCTCGCTCGGAAAGCACATTAAGTGCTTTCCGGCTCGTGCGGAACTCGCGACGAACTAAACAGGCAGACCCGCATGTCAGTTCGTCATCATCCCGGGGGTTATCTGATGAAAGAAGGTGCGCCGGCTTTCGCCGGCGCTTAATAAGGGATCTAGTTGGTGCTCATTCGTTTTGCTGCAGACTCGACGTAGCCGGCCATCTCATCGACGTCGCAGACGTCTTCGAAGCGGACGGGCTTGGACTCGAGTTCGGCGAGCTGTGCCGGTGCGATCGTATTGGTGGCCTGCTCGAGTACACGCATAGCCTCAAAATCATCCTCGGGAACGTCGAGGCCCAGGGCGTCGCAGCAGGCGCGCGGGAACTTGTAGGGGCTGGCGGTCGAAAGCAGCACGCGAGCCTTGGCGCCCTCGGCGGGAGCGACCTTTTCAAAGACGTGATAGCCGCAAGCGGTGTGCGGGTCGATCATGTAGCCGTTGGCGTCCCAGCAACTCTTGATGGCAGCGCGGACCTCGTCCTCGCTGGCCCAGCCGCAGCCAAAGACGCTCTGAATCTTGGCCAGCAGCTCGGCGGGCACCTCGTAGCGACCAGTCTGTGCCAGCTGCTCCATAAGGCCGGCAACGAGCTCGCAGTCGCCGTCGGACAGGAAGTAGAGCATGCGCTCGAGGTTGGAGCTGATGAGGATGTCCATCGACGGCGAAATGGTCGTGAAGAACGGACGGTTGCGGTCGTAGACGCCGGTGGTCAGGAAGTCGGCAAGCACGTTGTTCTTGTCGCTCGCGACGATGAGCTTGGCGACGGGCAGGCCCATGCGCTTGGCGTAGTAGCCGGCCAAGATATCGCCAAAGTTGCCGGTGGGCACACAGAACTCTACGGCGTCGCCAGCCTCGATAGCGCCGGCGCGCAGCAGCTGCGCATAGGCGGCAAAGTAGTAGACGACCTGCGGTACCAGACGGCCGACATTGATAGAGTTGGCGCTCGAAAGCACCGTGCCGGCGGCTTCCAGGCGCTCGGCAAGCTCCTTATCGGCAAAGATGCGCTTGACGGCGCTCTGGGCGTCGTCAAAGTTGCCGCGGATGCCGCAGACGGCGACGTTGTCGCCCTCCTGCGTGGACATCTGCAGGTTCTGGACGCGGCTAACCTTGCCCTCGGGATAAAAGACGGTGATGCCCGTGCCCGGAGCGTCGGCAAAACCGGCGAGCGCAGCCTTGCCCGTGTCGCCCGACGTGGCGGTGACGATCATGATGCGCTCGGCGCCGCCGTCCTTGGCGGAAGTGCGGGCCATCAGACGGGGGAGCATCTGCAGGGCGACGTCCTTGAAGGCGCTTGTAGGGCCGCCAAAGAGTTCCATCACATAGGTCTGAGGGGCGTCAACACCCGGCGCAGCGTCGAGTTTGACGAGCGGCGTAACCTCTTCACTCGCGAACGTGCCGCGGTATGCCTCGTCGACACACGCCGAAATTTCTTCGGCCGTGTAATCATTCAGTAACATTCCCAACACATCTTGAGCGATTTCAAAGTACGATTTAGCTGCAAGCGAGCTGATATCGACCTGCTGGGTGCCGAGCTCGTCCGAGACAAACAAACCCCCGTCGGGAGCGATGCCGGTACGGATTGCCACCTTACTTGAGCACGATAAAGTGCGTCCTCGTGTACTATGATAAGTTCCCATATAACACTGCTCCTCGGATGCCTTGGTCCCAATCGGTGAAACCATGGTATCAGAGCGCGCAAAACAGGTTCGCAGAGGCTTTTTAGAAAGGTAACCTCCAGCCCATGATTAAGATTGCCAAGTTTGGCGGCTCGTCGGTCGCCGACGCCGAACACTTCAAGAAGATCAAGGCCATCGTCGATGCCGACCCTGCCCGCCGTTTTGTGGTGGTTTCCGCCTGCGGTCGCCGCTTTAAAGGCGACACCAAGGTGACCGACCTGCTCTACCTGGTTAACGCGCACGTTAAGTATCACGTGTCGTGTGAGGAGCTGCTCGAGGACATTGGCCAGCGCTACTTTGATATTGCTGACGAGCTAGGACTTACCTATCCCATCCGCGAGGAGTTTGCGGCCTTTGCCGAGCGCGCCCGCTCGGGCGGTTACTCCACCGAGGAGCTTGTGAGCCGCGGCGAGTACTTCACCGCTCGCCTGATGGCTGAGTACCTGGGCCTACCGTTCCTGGACGCCGCGACGGTTGTGGCGTTCCATCACGACGGTACGCTCAGCATGAACCGCACCTCCGAGCTGGTGCAAGAGTACGGTCAGCAGGGCGGCTTCGTTATGCCTGGCTTCTACGGCGCGACGCGCGAGGGCCAGATCAAGCTGCTCGACCGTGGCGGCGGCGACATTTCCGGCTCGATCTTGGCTAAGTGCCTGGGCGCCGACCTGTACGAGAACTGGACCGACGTTTCGGGCTTCTATTCTGCCGATCCTCGCATTGTGCCCGAGGCTCAGCCCATTGCGCGCGTTACCTACGAGGAGCTGCGCGAGCTTTCGTACATGGGCGCAAGCGTCCTGCACGAGGAGGCCGTGTTCCCTGTGCGTGAGGCGGGTATTCCGCTGGTCATCAAGAACACCAATGCGCCGCAGGACCCCGGCACCATCATTAGCGAGACGGCTGATGAGGGCGAGGCGGAGCCCATCATTACCGGCGTGACCGGCAAGCGCGGCTTTGTCGCCATCAACGTCGCCCGCGACCGCACCAAGCCCCGTGTTGGCTTTATGCGCCGTGCGCTTTCGGTGTTCGAACGCTATGACGTCTCCGTCGAGCACATGCCCACCGGTGTCGACCGCTTTGGCGCCGTGGTGCAGGAGCAGGATGTGCACGACTCGCTGTACTCGCTCGTGGGCGACATTCAGCAGGAGGTCGAGCCGCTCGAGATCGAGGTTGTCGAGGGCCTGGCGCTTATCGCGACCGTCGGCCGTAACCTGCGCGGGCGCGCAGGTATCTCGGGTCACCTGTTTGGCATGCTTGGCCAGGCCGGCGTGAGCGTGCGTATGATTTCGCAGAGCTGTGACGAGATCAACATCATTATCGGTGTCGAGGAGAAGGACTTCGACCTAGCGATTCAGACCATCTACCGCGCCTTCTCCGACGAGAACGGCATTGTGAAGGTCTCCGATCTGGAGGTCCCCGCGCCGGTCGATCCCGCCCTGGCCACGCTCCACAAGTAGCTGCCATCCCGGTGAATTTTTGGGACAAGTGCAAGAAATCTACGGCGGGGCGTTTCGTTTCGGTTTCGTTTCGACGGGGCGGGTTTCGTGCCCGCCCCGTTCTTGTATACACTGGCAACAATAATCGGCCTGCTCGGCGTGCGGGCAAAAGCCACAACCTTTAAAGGGGGAAGCATGAAACAGTACACGGTTGCTATTTTGGGCGCGACGGGAGCCGTGGGCACCCAGATGCTCGAGTGCCTCAACGAGCAGGAGTTTCCGGTCGGTAAGCTCAAGCTGCTGGCGAGCGCGCGCTCTGCGGGCAAGACCGTTGAGTTCCGCGGCGAGCAGGTTGTGATTGAAGAGGCTTGCCCCGAGGCCTTTGAGGGCTGCGATATCGTGCTCGGCGCTGCCGGCGACGATATCGCCAAGGAGCTGCTGCCCGAGGCCGTCAAGCGCGGCGCCGTCGTGGTCGACAACAGCCACGCCTTCCGCATGGATCCCGAGGTGCCGCTGGTCGTGCCCGAGATCAATGCCGACGATATCAAATGGCATCACGGCCTTATCGCCAATCCCAACTGCGCGACCATCATCGGCCTGGTTCCCACGTGGCCGCTGCATCAGCTTGCCGGCGTGAAGCGCATGATCGTCTCGACGTATCAGGCGGCTTCTGGTGCCGGTGCTCCCGGTATGGCCGAGCTCGAAGCGCAGCTTGCCGCCCTGGGCCGTGGCGAGGAGATTCCCGAGCCGCGCGCTTTTGCCGCCCAGCTGGCGAGCAACCTGATTCCGCAGATTGGCGGCGTCAAGGAGGAGGGCTTTACCTCCGAGGAGATGAAGCTGCAAAACGAGGGCCGCAAGATTATGCACCTGCCCGAGCTGCGCGTGAACTGCACCTGCGTGCGCGTGCCCGTGCTGCGTTCGCACTCCGAGAGCATTACGCTCGAGTTTGAGCGCGATATTACGGTCGAGGAGGCCCGTGCTGCGCTGGCTGCCGCTCCCGGCGTCAAGCTGGTTGACGATATGGCTGCCGAGGATGCGCACGATCGCTTCCCCATGCCGATGGACACCTCCGACCAGGACCTGATTTGGGTCGGCCGCGTGCGTCGCGACATCTCGAACCCCGAGGCTGCGCGTGGCATCACCTTCTGGTGCTGCGGCGATCAAATCCGTAAGGGCGCGGCAACCAACGCCGTCCAGATCGCCAAGCTGCTCTGCGAGTAGGTTGACCTGTCCGGCGGGGGCCGGGCTTAGTTTTCAGAACGTCCTCGACCATGTGTG
>CAJMRR010000141.1 GCA_905215835.1 uncultured bacterium
CATTATGGCGTACGTCTGCCAATCAGCCGATGGCGACCTCGACTCACTTGGCATTCGGTGGCGCAGCGTCAACCGCCCCGACTTTACGACGGCCTCGCGCGAGTGTGCTCGTCGCCTCTGCCCGTTTTTCCCTGATAAATGCTTGGTCCACGGCGCTCGCCGTCGTGCGGCGCATGCCGATGTGGTGGTCACCAACCATTCCCTGCTGTTCCGTAACGTCGCGGCCGAGGGCAGGATTTTGCCTCCGATTCGTCATTGGGTAATCGACGAGGCCCATTCCATCGAGCGCGAGGCGCGCCGTCAGTGGGCGCGCGTGGTGTCGGCGGACGAATCACGCGTTCTGTTTGAGCGCCTGGGTGGCTCGAGCACCGGTGCGCTAAGCCAGGTCTCCCGTGATTTGGCAACCTCTGAGGGCTCTACACTCTATCTGGGCCTTACTGCCAAGGCGACGTCGACGGTTGCGCGCGCGAGCATGGCAATCGCCGACGTGTTCGATGGCGTTCGCGAGCTCGGCCGCCGTGCCCGTGGGGGTTATGACAATGCCAATCTATGGATTGGCCCCGAGTTGCGCGAATCTGACGACTGGCATGATTTCTTACAGTCGGCCTACACTGCCATCGACGCATTGGAACAAGCTGACAAGAGCGTCGATGCGCTGGTGCAAGCCGTCGCCGCCGACAAGCCCGAGGTTGTTGTCGACCTGGGTGATATCTCGCGCCGCCTGCACGAGCTGGCCGAGAACCTCAAACTCATCATTGATGGCACCGATGAACACTACGTGTATTCGCTGCAGGTCAATCGCAGGTTGCGTGCCGGCGGAGAGTCAATGACCGCAGAGCGCATCGACATTGGCGAGGCCTTGGCAACCGAGTGGCTGCCCGAGGTTCACACGGCTATCTTTGCCTCGGCGACCATGACGGTGTCCAAAAGCTTTGAACACTTTAACCACGCGGTCGGCCTCGATCGCATCGGTGCTTCAACATCCTCATCGTTGCACTTGGACTCGAGCTACGACTTCGATTCGAACATGGCTGTAGTCGTTGCGGGCGATATCCCCGATCCGCGCGATCGTGAGAGCTATCTTACGGCGCTCGAGCGCGTGCTGGTCGACGCCCATCTTGCCATGGGCGGATCGGTGCTCACGCTGTTCACCAATCGGCGCGACATGGAAGACCTGTACGCCCGCGTTGAGCCCAAGATGGCCCGTGCGGGTCTGGAGCTCAACTGCCAGCAGCGCAACTCATCTCCTCGTCGCCTGCGCGACCGGTTTATCAACGAGCCGACCTCGTCGCTTTTTGCTCTTAAGGCCTTCTGGGAGGGATTCGACGCCAGCGGCGAGACGCTGCGCTGCGTCATCATTCCCAAGCTGCCGTTCTCGAGTCCCACGGACCCGCTCTCGTGCGAGCGCAACCTGCGCGAAGACCGCGCTTGGGCGCGCTATTCGCTGCCCGAGGCGGTGCTCGAGGTCAAGCAGGCGGCCGGCCGCCTTATCCGCTCGTCGACCGATTGCGGCGTGCTGATTCTGGCCGACCCGCGCCTGGTGACGAAGGGCTACGGAAAGAAGTTCTTAACGTCGCTGCCCACGAGCTCCTACCAGCGCATCGAATCGGCGCAGATCGGGCACTATCTGCAACTGTGGCGTGCACGCCACGAGCGGCGGCGCTAAAGCGGACAGACGAGGGTTTTTGCCATATCGCACAGACGCTTTGACAGGGCGGGGTCATCCAAGATGCGGATGGCTCCGCCCGCTGCGATTATCTGGCTCAGTAGCCAACGCTCGGAGCCGTAATGCACGGTTACCGTTGCCATGTCTGCCCCGCTGCGCTCGATTAGGGTGATGCCGGCCCAGTCCAGATACTCCGCCATATCGAATGGCATCAAGAGCTTTGCGCTACGCTGCGTCCGAGCAAGGGAATCGTGGAGGGATGTGACGTCCGGTGCATGAGGCACGACGGAGTCTTCCGTCAAGGCGAGTCCCTCGATTTTATCCATGCGATAGGTGCGCTGCTCATCGACCGCGATGTCCCAGGCAATCAGGTATGTTTGGTCGCCGTTTGCCGTAATGCGCAAGGGGTCGACCAGACGCTCACGTGGCCGTGCATCGTCCATCGAGCGATACGAGATGCGGCAGCGAACGCCGTCCTGAATGGCGCAGCTCAGCTGCTGCCAGTGCGACCCGTGGTTGACGGTGTCAAAGACGCGCTGGTTATAGCCGAGCTCTTCGGGTAGAAGAGCATGTCGAATCCGAGCCGCCGCCTGGGGCTCGATCCCCAACGATTCAAGTTCATGGTTGAGCACAGCGCCCTCGGCGGCACTCAGGCGCAGCGGTAGCACACGACCGGCGTCACCGGTGAGGACCACACGCTCGCCGCGGCATTCGCAGATGATGCGCGCGCCCGATTCTCGGTCCGCGAGCGTCGAGACGATCTCGAGAATCTCGTCGAGCGACACCCCCGTGATGTCAAAGCGACTGCAAATCTCGGTTCGTGTCATGCCGCTCTCGCCGGCGGCGTAGAGGGCTTCCATGATGTCGATGGCGCGCGAGAGTCTCTGCTCGCTGGTGAGTTTACGCACGGGCATACTCGTGCACCGTCCTTTCGATGAGGTGGTTCCACGCCTGCTTGAGCGATTTGGGGGCCATGGGCCTCATGCCGTCCATGGCGTGGGCCATGCAAAATGAGGCGGCGGCTTCAAGATCGCGCACGTCAACGGTCCAGGTCCATCCCACATCGGTGTGTGCGAGCTCACCTCGCCCGCGCGTGAGGCCGTTGATCATATCGATCTGCGTCTGAGGGGCGAACGAGAACGTGGCTGCAACGGGCGGTCGGTCGGCAAAATCGAATTCAAAGAACAGATAGTCGTTGAGATTGAAGTTCGCGGGGATGACGTAGGCCTTCGAAGGACGCCAAGCGCGTACGATACGGTCGCAGCGGAATGTCCTGATGTCGTCGGTGACGTTGTCGAGGCCACAGAAGTACGCCACGCCCTCGCGCTCGAACATGCCGTAGACGCAGACGGTACGTTCTTTCTGCTCGCCGCGTCCGTTCTGATATAAAAATCGCAGCGCACAACGCTCGGCAAAGGCGCTCCAAACCGCATCGACGGTGGGAGAGCGGCTGATCGGCGCCTCGTCTACCGTCGTCCTGCCGGTGAGATAGGCAATCTTGGAGCGAATATCGGCAAGCGGTGCGGCAAAAGTGGATGAGCCGGCCGCTAGTGTCTGGTCGATGGCGTTGAGCAGGATATCGGCGTCGTCTGCGGTAATGAGGCCGCCTGCCGCAAACGTGTGCTCGCGGTCGATTGTCCACGAGCTTTCCTCGGTCTCCTGCGCGCCGGTGGGGCGAACCTCCTTGATTAAGATGCCACGCTCGAGCAGTTTGTCACGATCGCGCCGAAACTTGCGCTTATCCGAGTCGATGTTGCCCGAGCCATATCCCAGGTCAGAATCCAAGACGATCTGCTCGGTCGTCAGCGGTTCGGGGGAGCTATTGAGCACAAAGAAAAGATTGAGGATGCGCTGAGCCGTTTTATCGAAACTGGGCTCCGAATTCCCCTTTTTAATTGTCGCGGTCGCGTCGCTTGCCGTCATAGAGTCCTCGCATGAGAAGGTGGTTTGCTGCCATGATTTTAGTCCGATATGGAGATTAGGCTATATCCTTGTCCGCTCGGGGCGTTAAGATGGCCCGAATTCGGTCGTTTGCGCTCGCTCGGGGTATACTTTCGACTATATACGGTTCTAATGTGCATGCATTGGGCCTATTTGTCGGATTATGGATGTGGAGCGCACATGGCGAACACCCAGAACTATATTAACCACCTGCTGCAGAACACCGGCATTACGCCGGCATGCAGCGAAGAAGAGCGCTTGGCTGCCGAGGATATCGCTCAGATCTTCCGCAACCACGGCTTTGACCCCGAGGTTCAGGAGTTCAATGCCCCGGCGCCCAGTAGGTTGGCATTTGCCGTTACCGGTATTCTTGCGTTTGCCGGCGCCCTGTTGATGGGCATCGGCGGCGGTATCGGCTTGGTCGGCACCTTGCTGGCCATTGTCGGTGCCGTGCTCTACGTGCTCGAGCGCACAGGGCATCCCGTGGTTTCGCGCCTGGGCAAGACGGGCGTGAGCCAAAATGTCATCGCCTACCACAAGGCCTCGGGCCCGCTCGCGTCTCCGCGCAACCGCCCGGTGGTCGTTGTCGCACACTACGACTCTCCCCGTGCTGAGCTGCTCGCCCGCGAGCCCTATGCTTCGTATCGTGCGCTCATCGCCAAGCTGTTGCCCGTTGCCACGGTTGCCCCCGCTGCCGTTGCCATCCTGCGCATCCTGCCGCTCCCCGGCGCGCTCAAGGTTCTGCTGTGGATTGTCGCGATCCTCGCTTCCCTCGTTGCGCTTGCCAACGCGGCAAACATCATCTCTAACCGCCACATTCTTCCCTATACGTCCGGCGCGGTGTGCAACAAGTCTTCTGTCGCCGCTATGCTCGGCGTTATGGACAACGTTGCTCCCTTCCAGGGCGAAAACGAGTTTCCCGACGATGTTCCGTTCGATACCTATTTTGGGGAGCAAAAGCGTCGTGCCGAGGAAATGGCGCGCGCAGCGGCGGAGTATGCCGCGGCCCAGCAGCAAAACGACTACGGCAACACCATCGAGTATGAAGAGCCTACCTACGCCGAGGACGAGTTCGGTCAGCCGATTGCTCCCGACGCTCAGACCGAGCCCGAACAGGGTGAGGCTTTCGACGAGCAGATCGAGGGCTTTGAGGGTGCGTCTGCCGACGAGACGCTGATTGGCGCCATCGTGCCCGAGGATCAGAATCAGGCTGCCCAGGCCGAAGAGTTCAATGACGAGGTTTCCGCTGCCGAGCCGGTGGAGGAGCCTGTCGCGGCCGAGCCCGAGCCCAAGCTCTATCGCAATGCCGCCGGCAACATCCGCTTTGGTTCGGATGCCATCCGTGCGCTCGGAATGCTTCCCGAGTCCTGCACGCTCGATTACGAGGAGGGCGAGGAGCCGACGTTTGAGCCCGAGCCTGCCCCCGTCGTGACTGCACCTGCGCCCGCTGTCACCGTGGATGATGAGTCTGCCGCGGTTGCCGCTGCCGTTGCCGAGCCCGAG
>CAJMRR010000142.1 GCA_905215835.1 uncultured bacterium
CAGCACCGGTCTGGTTGCGGGCCTTGTGGTGGTCACGCCGGGCGCGGGCTTTGTCGAGCCATGGGCAGCGCTGGTCATGGGCCTGATCGTATCGCCCGTCTGTTACTTGGCCATCAGCCATCTCAAGACCAAGTTTGGCTACGACGATGCGCTCGACGCGTTCGGCTGCCACGGTATCGGCGGTATCTTGGGCGGCGTGCTCACGGGCCTGTTCTGCGTGCCGGAGCTTTCGTGGACCGGTAAGGGCGGCCTGTTCTACACGGGCGACGTGTCGTTGCTCATCTCGCAGATCTTGGGCATTGTCGTGACGGTCGCTATTGTGCTGGTGCTCGATTTGGTGATCGCCGCGGTGGTCAAGGCGCTGTTCCACGGCAGTCTGCGTGTGGACGAGGCCGACGAGGCGCTGGGCTTGGATGCGAGTCAACACGGCGAGAGCGCATATCCCTCCTTCTCGGGACTCGATTAGCAGCTTCCCCAAGCACCGCACCTTGCTGTTCAATCGTCGCTCACGTACTTAAGTACGCTTCGCTCCTCTTTCACGGCAATCTGCGGCACTTGGGAAACCTGCTAAGACCAGTCAGTTGAACTTATTGATCTCTGAGGTTGGTTTGCGACACCTGGGAAACCCGCGTCTCATGTAAAGGGATACGTTGATTATTGAGAGGAATTCATTATGAAAAAGATCACGGCTATCGTGCGCCAGGAAAAGCTTGAGGTTCTCAAAGACGCGCTGTTTGCTGCTGATGTTCGTGGCATGACCATCAACCAGGTGCAGGGCTGCGGCGCGCAGCATGGCTGGAAGGAATACGTGCGCGGCAACGAGTTGCTTGTCAACACGATCCCTAAGGTGCAGTTCACGCTCATTTGTGCCGATGAGCATGTCGACGGTATTGTCGAGATTATCTGCAACGCCGGTCGCACCGGCGCCGTTGGAGACGGCAAGATTTGGGTCGAGCCGGTCGAAGAGGTCATCCGCATTCGCACCGGCGAACACGGCCCCGCCGCGGTGTAGAATCGACCGCTTACCATCCGCAACGTTAAAATGCTGCAATGAGGCACAAGACTTGCGTTGCGGATGGACGGATTATGGGTCGTAATAAATATCCCGAGGAGACGGTCGCGAAGATTCTCGACGCGGCGCTGGAGCTATTCTGCGCGCAGGGTTATGAGGGGACGAGCATTCAAGACATCGTCGACCGCCTCGATGGCATGACCAAGGGTGCTGTCTATCATCACTTTAAGAGCAAAGAGGAGATTTTCAACGCCGCATTTGATCGGGCAATGGCTCCGATTGTTGAGCACCGTCGCTCAATGCTTGGTATCGGTAATATGACCGGAGCCCAAAAGCTCAAGCGGTTGTATGCGCCCGAGTCCGTCGTTCCGCAAATTGAGCTATGGGCACGCATGCATCCTGCGGCGGATCCGGTAAAAAGCTCGCGTCTACTGGCGATGCAGTACCAGGGCTCGTTTGACGAGTCGGCCGATGGCTGTCTCTTGCCAGTGATCGAGGAGGGCGTCGCCGACGGCTCCATTGCGTGCGAATGCCCGCGCGAAGCGGCGGAGGCCGTATCGTTGTTGGCGAATCTTTGGCTGCTGCCGCTGTTCCGTCCACTCGAGACCAAGGATCGAATGCTCGCTCGCGCTCAATGTTTGGCGCAGATGGCTGCTGCGGTGGGACTCGATTTGGGGGAAGAAGTGCTTCAGACAACGGCGCTGATTTGGGACGTATGGGACCGTTCCGGGTGGTAATATAGATACCAACGGTATGTAATTGATTTGCGAGGGTAGCCACGGCTGCCCTTTTCAAGTCATTAAATACATACTATCGGTATGTATTTGGGGGCAGGCTTATGGCTGGGATGCGAAGAATTAGCGTTTCGTTGGCGCCAAAAACAGTGCGATCTATCAGGCTTTTTGGCCTTCTTGTTGCGCAGCTGTGCGCGTATTCGATGTTGTCGGCACTGTGCTTTGCGTGCCCGCTTTACTTGTTCGATTGCAGCGGCTCATCAACGTTATATGGTGCCGTCGCGGCGATAGCGTTCGTGCCGGGCGTGCTTGCGACTCCGGCTGGCGGAATCTTGGCGGATCGCGGGAGACATCGCGGGGTTCTTGTGGTGCTCGGCATTGTTCTGATGGCTGCATCACTGTTGTTTATCCCCATGAAGCGTTCGCTGCCTCTTGCCGTTGTCGTGGTAGCAATGCTTTGCGTCCAATATGGTATCCAATCGCTGCTGAAACCGATGCTTCAAATTGAGACGGTGCGCATGACGAGCCCAGAAAAGGTTGAGCGTGCCACTGCGCTGGTCTCGCAGATAACCATGGCGAGCAATATCTTGGGGCCTGTAGTCGGGACGGCAGTCTATGGGTGCTTCGGTATCGATGCTCTATGCGAAACCGCGGCGTTGACGTTTGCGATGTCAGCCCTGCTGTTCGGGGGCGCACTCAAGCGAAATGCCTCATCTGGAATGACAGGGGACAGTACGACTTGCTCGACATGCCGAAGCGATTTTCGGGAGTCGATTCGGTACCTGTTTCAAAACGCATCATTGCTCGTTGTGTTTTTGCTTGCGGCTATTTTGAACCTTGCGTTAGTTGGGTTAACGATTGGTGCTCCCGTTATTGTTGCAAAGCATCTCGGAATGCAGTCGTCCTTTGTTGGGATTATTGAGGTGGCTATGGGCTTAGGTGGTCTTGTCGGCAGTGGTTTGGTCGGTATTTGGCCGCATCGTTTTTCCTTCAAGGGCATATGTCGATATGTTGCGATGATTTGTTTTGGAGTCGTACCGATTATTGTCACGCTACTGAGCGGTCCTGATGAATTAGCGTTTGCCGCGCTTGCGGCCGGCTCGGCATGGGTCATGGCGTGGGCAAGCATTGCATCGGTCGAAATCGTTTCATTTGTTCAGCGGTCAGCGCCAAAGGAACTCTGCGGAAAAGTGCTGGCACTCGTTTATATGATGCTTTCCTGTGCAACGCCTATTGGCCAATTGGTTTACGGGCTCGCATATGATCGATGGACACCGGCGATTGTATTCGCAGGCATGTTGGCGGTGCTGACGTTGACGACGGCGCTGTTTTATCGGCTGAAAAGTCGCTTGTGGCGATTGTCTTAACGTGCTGGGGCACCGTGAATTTGTGGAGGCGGTGGTACGCCGCGCCGGGACGGCATTGTTTGGGCGTGCCTCTCCTTCGTCTACAATATCGTGCAGACGAAGGAGAGGCATGTCCATGATCAAGATGTTTGCGAGTGACTTAGACGGAACGCTGCTGAACGCCCTGCACGAGGCGGATGGGACCATTCGCCGTGCCATTCGCGAGCTGACCGAGGCTGGCTTGCATGTGGTTCCCGCGACCGGGCGCTCGACGTTGCCAATCGGCGAGCATGGCTTTACGGGGCTGGCGCTCGATGCCTGCTGCTCCAACGGATCCATCGTGCGTGACAGCCATGGTGAGGTGCTCAAGACCTGGACCATCGACCCGCAGGTTACCGAGGAGCTGCTCAAGGCGTTCCCGGACATTTGCTTCGACTGCTCCACGCCCGACGGCATGTTCTCGAGCGGTTCGTTCGAGATGCACCAGGCGGGCTTTAAGAAGGACAGTCCTATCAAGCGCATCGTGATGCGCGGTATGCGTGCGCGCGGCGGGTATCACGAGGAACAGTATTTCGACCAGTCGATCGGCGACATCCTGCGCCACGATGTGTGCAAGATCAACTGTCGCGTGACCTCGCCCGAGCTGGAGCGCGACCTTAAGGTCTATCTTGCCGAGCGCTCGGACCGCGTGGTCAACGCACCGTTCGATCCAGTGATGTTCGAGATCACGGACGTGGCGTGCAACAAGGGCGAGAGCGTGGCTTGGCTGGCGGGCTACTACGGCATTGGTGAGGACGAGGTCGCGGTTTACGGCGACGGCGGCAATGACATCGCCATGCTCAAGCGTTTCCGCCACAGCTACGCGACCAAAAACGCTAGCGATGCAGCTAAAGCCGCCGCGAGCGCGACCATCGGCAGCTGCATGGTCCACGCCGTCCCCAAACACATGCTCGCCACCATGCATAAGCAGAACTCCCGCACCATCATCGAATAATGTGACAAAGGGACTGTCTCTTCGTCACATCCAAAATATTGCCTTTACGTGTTGGTGCACACGGTGTGCAATAATACTCGCGCTGTGCAATAGCGCACAGGCTGAGTAACAAGGAGGACGCTTGTCCCAGCTCGAGAAATGCGA
This sequence comes from uncultured bacterium, assembly GCA_905215835.1. GTDB lineage: Bacteria > Actinomycetota > Coriobacteriia > Coriobacteriales > Coriobacteriaceae > Collinsella. Next base: position 4,231 of record CAJMRR010000142.1, read on the forward strand.
TCGCCGGTCCCTTCGCTCGCAGCGTGCCCTTCGCCAGGCACTTGCCAGCGAGCTTGCCGAAAGCGGCGACCTTTCGCGCATTAATGTCGCGTCGCTCACCGAGCGCGCCGGCCTTACGCGCCGCACGTTCTATTCGCACTACCGCGATATCCCCGACTTTATCAATCAGATCGAGGACGGCTTGCTGGCCGAGATCCGTGAGCGCATTGAGCTCATCACCGCGGCTCAACTGCCCGATCTTTACCGCAACATCGATGAGCTCGAGCCGGCGCCCGGTTCGGTTGAGCTGTTGCGTTATCTTGCGGCCAACCGCGACTTAATCGGTGCGCTGCTGGGTCCGGGCGGCGACCAGGCCTTCATTAAAAGGATCATCGACACCGCTCGTGAGGCTGTGGTGCCGCGTGCGCAGACGGGCATTTTGGGCCTGGCGCTGGGCACGTTCTTTGACTACTACGTCACCTACGTCGTGAGTGCCGAGGTCGGCATGATTCAGCGCTGGTTTGAGCGTGGGCTCACCGAATCGCCCGAGGCCATGGCACGCATTATGACGGTGCTCGCTTTTGTGCGCCCTGGTGACCTGTACGGCCAACCCATCGATATCAACGTGCCGGAATACGGCATGAAGCTATTGAACCTACAGCTCGAGGACGCGGCCGACACCGCCGCAACCGTCGAGTCCAACAACTAAGAGGAGAGACAATGAGCAAACTCGTCGAGGGCATCAAGGACCGCATGGTCGCTGCCGCGCGCGAGGCCGCGCCCGCCGTGGCGGGCGC
>CAJMRR010000143.1 GCA_905215835.1 uncultured bacterium
GGGCGATCCGTCATGCCGGCCTGACAAAAACGACAGCCGCGGGCGCAGCCGCGCAGGATCTCGATAGACAGGCGGTCGTGGACCAACTGCGCATAGGGAACGCACGACTGCGACAGCGGATTCGTGGCGCCGAAATCCTCGACGACGCGCTTGTAGACCACGGTCGGCGCATCCTTGCCTTCACGCGGCACGGTGTAGCCATGCGGCGAGCAGGGCTCGTCGTGACGAACCTCATAGAGCGACGGCACGTAGTTGCCGGCAATGGATGCAAGCTGCTCGACAATCTGCGCGCGCGGGACCCCTTCGTCACGCAGGCGGCGATGCAGCTGGCAGGTCTCGAGCAGCGATTCCTCGCCCTCACCGATGAGGATGGCATCGAAGAAGGCCGCGTACGGCTCGGGGTTGTACACCGAGGGGCCGCCGGCGATGATGATGGGGTCGTCTTCACCTCGGTCGGCCGCTAACAGCGGAATGCCAGCGAGGTCGAGTGCCTCGAGGAAGTTCGTCACCGCCATCTCGTGCGGCACATGCAGACCGACGATATCAAACGAAGCGACCGGCGCTGCACCCTCGAGCGAGAGCAGCGGAATGCCTGCCTCGCGCATGGCGTCACCCATATCGGGCCACGGCACATAGCCACGCTCGCAGGAGATGCCATCGGCCTGGTTAAGGATGTTGTAGAGGATGGCGATGCCCTGGTTGGGCAGACCAACCTCGTACACATCCGGGTAGATCAGGCAGCAACGGTAGTCGGCATCGGCCTTGGAAAGCGTGCCCCACTCGTGATCGATATAGCGACTCGGCTTCTCGACCTTGGCGAGCAACGGCTCAATTAAATGAAAACAGTCTTGGTATGCAACGCGCAACGGAAAACCCCTAAGCTGCGAGATCGGATGTGTCCTGGTAGGACGCCATAGGACGGGTAGCGCCCGCGACCGTGGTCACCAGATCGCGAACGCGGGAGAACGTGGCAGTGACCACATCGTTGGCACGGCTGTAGTCGACATCGCGCTCGTAGAGCGAAACGAGCGCACGGCCCATGCCATAGGTGCCCGCGGCAGCAGTGAGCGCCTTGACGGCAAACCCAATATGCGGCGTCTGCTTGACGAGCGCGCGGGTGACCGCGCGGATCACAAGACCGCCGGCAAGCACGCCCGCGACCTCGTAGCCGCGCTCAGGCTTAATGCCGCGTCCAAAGACGGCAGCGAGCTCAAAGAGCATGCCCACCTGCGCCAGCGCCATAACGGGATAATCGGCGCCCGGCAAAAACACCAGCGCACCGGTCGCCATATTGGTGAGCGCGCACGAGGTGATGATACGATTGGCCGCCGCGATGCGCATGAAGGCAAAGTTCGCCGCAAAAGCCGTTTCCTTGTCGGTGCGATCGAGAATCCAGCGGGCAAGCGTCTCGAGCAGATACGTCTTATCGGTTGCCGCCACCACGCCGAGCATGGGCGTGGACTCCTCGATAAACGGCACCTCCACAGCAGACTCGGCAAGCACGCACACGGGCGCGCCGGCGATCACGAGCTCCTGCACGGCACTCTCCAAGCGGTCGGAACCACACGAGAGCACCAGCACCACATCGGTATCGGTCTTTGGAGCAATTCGCTCCTCCCCCAGACGCTCGACGCGCACAATGCCCGAGGTCGTCTGCGGCACAAAGGCGTCACGCACCGTCTCGGCCAGAAAGCGCGAGGCGGACGAATCCAGATAGACCGAGACGCGCACCGGCGTATCGGAATCCTTCTTAACGGACGCGCCCATCTTAAAAGCGCGGGTCAGCTTATCTACGGGAATTTTCATAGCAAACCCCTCCAGCGGTTACGCGGCGCCCGAACGATGCCGCCATATGGATTGTACGATACCCACCGTCAGCAGCTGAATCATCATCGAAGACGAACCGAAGCTAATAAACGGTAGCGGAATACCGGTAATCGGCATCATGCCAATGCACATGCCGATGTTTTCGAAGGTCTGGAACGCCCACATGCCGACGATACCTACGCATGATAAGCGTAGGAACAGAGACTCGCACTTAAAGGCAACGCGGATCGTCGAGAAGATGAGCAGCACGTACAAGCACAGCAGCAAAAAGGAGCCGCAGAAGCCAAAGGTCTCGGACAAAAAGGCGAAGACGAAGTCGGTGTGGAACTCAGGCAGAAAGCCGCCGGCCGACTGCGTCGCATGGCCCAAACCCTTACCAAAGAAGCCGCCCGAGCCGACCGCGATCAACGACTGCTGCAGGTTGTAGGCATCGTCCGAATCGGCATTATCGGGGTCGATAAAGACCGTCAGACGGTTCATCTGATACTGCTTGATGAGCACATCGTGGCCGAGCAACGAATCAAAGACCGAATCGAGCGCCAGAACGAGGGCCACCAGGCCCACAAGCAGGGCCAGGGTCGACAGCACCCATTCGCGACGTGCACCGCTCATACAGATGACGATAGCGCCAGAAACCAGCACGACCAGGCCCGATCCCAGGTCGCCCATGGCAACGACGGCCAAAAACGGAATGGACAGCATGCCGCAGAGCTTGACGTAGTCGCGAACGGTATCGATGCGACCGTTATACTGCGAGCCAAGCGTAGCAATAAAGAAGATGGTGATGAGCTTGGCAAGCTCAACCGGCTGGAATGTCAAGCCGATACCGGGAATCTTGATCCAGCCCGTCATGCCCAGACCGCCCGTATAGGACAGACCCGGAATCTTGGGCGAGAGGATCACGATCAGGTCGATGACGAGCAACGCCGTCGAGAAATTGGAAATACCGCGCAGATCGGTACGCCAGACCAGCACCGCCAGCACCGCACCGATGCCAATTCCCAGCAGATGGCGTGAGAACGAGGCATCGGCCTTAAACTGCGAAGCCGACCAGATGATGATGGCACCGTAGGCAACGAGCGCCACAGTAGCCACGAGCACACCGATATGCACCTTTTGGCGAAACGTGCCGCGCGAGGCCGAAAGTTGCTTGTTGACACGGTCCAGGCTGCTGCGAGAGCCGGTCTTGGTTGAACGGAACAGATCCGCCGGAGAAAAATCCATCGCAACCTCCTATCGAACCGAAGAATCGCCCGAGGCCGAAGAGGTATCAGGCTCGTCATAAATCACGCCGAGCACGTCGCGCACGACATGCATCGCGGTATCTGAGCCGCCGCCGCCCTGCTCCAGAACAGTAGCGATGACATACTTGGGATCATCGGCCGGTGCATAGGCGCAGAACCACGCGTATTCGTCCTCGCCACTTTTCTCGCCCGTGCCCGACTTGCCGTATACCTGCGGCGTCAGGGTGCCAAAGTGAGCCGCCAGGGACGTCGATGCCGTGTAAATCACGTCGTGCATGCCGTTGCGAACAAGAGCCAAATCCGAATCACTGTTGATCTTGGCCTCCAGGCGCTTCTTCTTGCCCTTGCCGTTGTACTTATAGGCATCACCGTCGCCATCGCGCGACACGGCAGACAAAAACACGTGAGGCACGTACTGCTTGCCGCCGTTGGCAAGACCCATATAGGCGCACGCCATCTGCAGGGGCGTCACCAAGATGTCGCCCTGCCCGATGGCAATGTTGGTCATGTCGCCGGCATTCCACTTGCGGTCCTCGGCAGAGGCGTCGGTGAAGTACGACTCTTTCCACTCGGCATCGGGAATACGGCCCGCGCCCTCACTCGGCAGATCGATACCGCAGGTCTTGCCTAGACCCCAGCGACGAAAGACCTCCTGCAGGCCCTCGGAATGTTTCTCGTCATAAAAGAACGCCTTGCCCATGTCGTAGAAGACGGGGTCGCACGAGTTGGCGATACCCGACTGCAGTGTCATGGTGCCGTGGCCGGAATGCAGCCAGCAGTACTTGCCCCACGACTTGCCCAGACCCGTCCAATAGCCCGTGCAGTTGGTCGTCTGCCCCGACGTGTAGGTTCCAAACTCAAGACCGGCCAGTGCCGAGAGCGGCTTGATGGTCGAAGCCGACATGTACTGTCCGCTAATGGCGCGGTTGAGCAGCGGGTGCGAACCTTTGTCATCATTGAGCTCGGTCCACACGTCATTTGAGACGCCGCCGATAAAGACGGACGGATCGAACTTGGGCTCGCTCGCCATGCCCAGGATCTCGCCATTGTTGGGATCGAGACACACCACAGCGCCGTTGCCGGCATTGCTGTAGCCAGTGGTCTTGGCAAGCTCGATAGCGCTCGCCAGTGCCGTCTCGCAGGCCTGTTGGATCTTAAGGTCAAGCGTGAGCTTAATGTCGGAGCCGGCCTTCGCGGGCACGGCGCCGGCCTGACCGGTCACATTGCCCGAGGCATCGACCTTGACGGTCTGCTCGCCACGAATACCCTGTAGCAGGTTTTCGTAGTAGCTCTCAACGCCCGCCTGGCCCACGATATCGCCCGACTGGTACGTAATCTTGCCAGCAGAAGCATCATCATCGCCAGAGGTTTTCTTATTCTGGGCCTCGAGCTGCTCGGAGGTAATGGTGCCGGTATAGCCCAAGATATGGCATGCCGTCTCGCCATATGGATACTGGCGCTCGGTACGCTCGGCAATCTTGACGCCCGGGAACTCGCCGGCATGCTCCTGAATATAGGCAACCGTGGAGCGACGGACGTCCGTCGCGATGGTATGCAGGCTCTGAGCGCCCTCTGTATTGTCCTGAATATTGCGAAGGACCGCCACGTAAGGCATTCCAAGCACGTTGGCAAGATGGCGAACCAGAACCTCATCCTCCGCAAGGTCGCGGTAGGCCACGACAGCAAGTGAGGGACGGTTCTGGACAAGCGCCACGCCATTGCGGTCGAGGATGCGACCGCGCACAGCGGGTGTGGTAACGGTGCGAGTCTGATTACTATTAGCCTGCTTCTCGTAATAGTCCGACGAGACCATCTGCATGCCCCACAGCTTGACGGCAAGTGCCGCAAACATCGCGCCCACACCCGTGGTGAGGATGGAAAAGCGACCCTTAAAGGCGGTCGCCGCG
>CAJMRR010000144.1 GCA_905215835.1 uncultured bacterium
CGGCTCCGAGGTTCACGTGCCGCACCCCACGCCCGGCCTCTCCACCGCCGAGACCATCCTACAGGTGCTCCGCGGCGGTATGGCGTTCACCCGCGATGAGGCCATGCTGCTCGACGTGATGCTCATGCTGCATGCAGAGCACGGCGGCGGCAACAACTCCACGTTTGCCTGCCGCGTGCTGTCCTCCTCGGCCACCGACCCGTATTCCGCCTACGCCGCGGCCATCGGCTCGCTCAAGGGCCCGCGCCACGGCGGCGCCAACGCCAAGGTCGTGTCCATGCACGAGGACATCCGTGCGCATGTCTCCAATTGGGAGGACGAGGACGAGGTCGCGGCCTACCTGGGCAAGATCCTCGACAAGCAGGCCTTCGACGGCACCGGCCTCATCTACGGCATGGGCCACGCCGTCTATACGCTGAGCGACCCGCGCGCCGAGGTCTGCCGCCGTTACGCGCGCTCGCTTGCCGCCAAGAAGGACTTGGGCGAAGAGTTCGCACTCATCGAGCGCATCGAGCGCCTGGCACCCCAGGTCATGCGCGACCACGGCATGACCAAGCCCATCTGCGCCAACATCGACCTGTACACGGGCTTTATCTACAAGATGCTCGGCGTGCCCGAGACGCTCTTTACGCCGCTATTCGCCGTCGCCCGCATGGCAGGCTGGTCGGCGCACCGCATGGAAGAGCTCTTCTGCGCGCACCGCATCATCCGCCCCGCCTACCGCCCGGTTATCGAACCGCTGGAGTACAAGCCACTCGCCGACCGCTAGGACGCGGACCGATATAGATCTTGAGCGTGGCCAGGGCATCGCCGCCCTCGGCCACGCTTTTTATGCCAACAGAAAGGGCTGCATCAAATGATTGTGTTTTCCGATATGGACGGAACGCTGCTGACGAGTGATAAGCAGATGAGCGACGCCACCTGGGCGATGCTCGACGAGCTTGCGCGCCGCGGCATTGAGTTTGTACCCTGCACGGGACGCCCGCTGTCGGGCATCTTTGAGCCCATCCTCGCCCATCCCGCCGTACACTACGCGGTCTGCGCCAACGGCGCCAGCGTCTGGCAGCTCGACGACGGTACGCCCACCGATGCCTCACGTGCCACGCGCATTTTGAGCCGACCGCTCGACCGCGCCATCGCCCACCGCATCCATAGCATTGCCGCCGGCCATGACGTCACCTTCGATATCTTCGCGGACGGGCGGTGCTTCCTCCCCCGCTCGCTCTACACGCGCCTGGACGAATTCTGCGGCGGCGACCCCCACATTGCGGCTTCGCTCAAGCGCACACGAACACCGATCGACATGGATATCGACAACAAGATCGACGAGGTCGAGACGCTCGAACGCATCGCCATGTACTGGCACAACCCGACCGATCGCGACGCCATCGCGGCGGCGCTCGACACGCTCGAAGGCATTGAGGTCACGCGTTCGTACGCCATGAATATCGAGGTCATGGGCGAGGGCGCCACCAAGGGAACGGCCCTCACGTGGCTATGCGAGCACCTGGACGAGCGTCTCGCCGACGCCTGGGCATTCGGCGACAACATCAACGACATCCCCATGCTGCAGGCAGCGGGCCACGGCATGGCCATGATCAACGCCGAGCCCGAGGACCGCGACGCCGCCGACGCCATCACCGAGTTCGACAACGACCACGACGGCGTCGCCCGCACCATCATGGCCGCCCTCGCCTAGTCGTTGGGGACGTTCTTAGTCGTTGGGGACGTTCTTAAACGACTAGTCGTTGGGGACAGTCTTCGCGAAAAAGCTGCAAGGACTGCCCCCCCCACTGCCGGCAGAAAAGGAACGTCCCCATCTGCCGGATTAGGAGAGACTCTCCAGCACGCGACGGAGCTCATGCTGAACGGCGTGGTCGCGGTTGCAGCCTACGACGCGATCGGCCACCGCCTTGAGCGCGGGGCGCGCGTTTTCCATCGCGCAGCCTGTGCCGACAAAGCGAATGATCTCGTAGTCGTTCATCGAGTCGCCAAACGCCATGACCTCGTCGCGACCAATTCCGTAATGCTCCGCGAGCTGCGCGATACCCGAGGCCTTCGACACACCAGGCTGCATGGCATCGATCCACGCGTTGCCCGAAGGCGCAAAGGTAAAGAGCTGACCGAGTTCTCGCTGTAGCACGTACGCACTGTCCATAACGGCACCGTCATCGCAAAAGATACTCGCCTTGATGATATTTACGCTGGGATCGGGCAGCTCCCAAATGCGCTCGGCATTGGGAAGGTCCTTATCGACCTCGCGCACGAACTTGCACTCATCATCGAGCAAGAAGGACTTGGTTCGGTCAAAGAGCGCAAGATGCAGATTGGGAAACGTCCTGACGGCTTGGGCGAGCCTTCGAATCGCCAGGTGCGAATACACCTCACGGTCTACCATCTTGCCGTCGGCGTAGACCTGGGCGCCGTTAGCGGCGACAAAGTCCATCTTGTCGCGAACGGGCGCAAAGAACTCGCACAGGCGATCGTAGCGACGACCTGACGATGCGGCGAAATGCACGCCATGCTCGTGTAGCGCCAGAATCAGTTCGTAGGTCTCGGGAGGCACCTGGCCGTTTTCGTCAAGCAGCGTGCCGTCCATATCGGATGCAATCAGTTTAAACATAGAAAAGCTCCCTTCGGGCTTGATGGAATCGGATGTATATCCAAAATCACCGTACCCAAAGGGAGCTCAAATAAGACTCCGCGGACGCAAACGTTACAAGGACCTGGCAAATAGCTCACGCGCGCCAGAGGCCCTACGGTCGCGGCGTCAGGCGACACGCCACCCCGACGGCCAGTCGTTTAAAAACGTCCCCGATGACTAGTCGGCGTAGGTGAAGGTTGTGACGTCGAACATGCCCTCGGGGCGGATGCGGAGCGTCGGGATGACCGGCAGGGGCAGGAAGATGATGCCCATGATGGGGTCGAGCGGCGGCTCAATACCCATGGCGCGCGCCTTGACCATAAAGTCGTCGTGCTGCGCCGCAACGTCTTCGGCAGCGCCCTCGCTCATCAGGCCGCCGAGCGCCAGCGGAATGCGCGCCACGACCTCGCCGTTGCGCACCAGCACGTGGCCGCCCTGGCCCACGGCCTCAACGGCAGGCATCATATCCGCCGCATTGTCGCCCACCACGCACACGTTGTGCGAGTCGTGGCCGATCGTGGAGGCAATGGCGCCGCCCGTGATGGTAAAGCCGCGCACCCAACCACGGCCGATATGCCTGCCGACCAAGCCCAGACCCGCGGGGCCGTCGCCGTCGGCGCCCTCGGCCTGCAGCGACACGCCACGGCCATGGCGCTCAATCAGCATAATGCGGCGCAAGTCCTCGTCAGTCTCAGGACGAACCATACCCGTGATGGCCTTACCCGGCACCACGTCAATCACAGCCTCGCCCGGCTTAAAGGCATAGTCGAACACGTCGAGCGATAGCTTCGGCAGTTTAACGGAAGCACGCAGCTCATCGGCAAGGGCCGCAACCTCGGCCATCTCGGGTGCAATCTCGCCCACAAAGGTGCCGTCCTGCGCCACCAGGGCACCGGCGGCATATACGCGATGCGGAGCCTTAGCAAACGTCAGGTCATCGAGCAACAGCAGGTCAGCGCGCTTGCCCGGGGCGATTGCGCCGCGGAGCTCGTGCGGGTCGCGACAACCGTGGTCCAGACCAAACGCCTCGGCCGTGGACAGGGACGCCATAGAGATGGCAACCACGGGGTCGATACCGGCCTCGATAGCCACGCGGCAGGCATTGTCAATCATACCGGTCGAAAGCGCGTCGGAGGGAGCACGGTCGTCGGTCGCAAAGCAGCAGCGGCGGGCACGGGCAGGATTCTCCAGCAGCATCGGAGACAGGTTGGTCAGGTCATGGCTGCACGTGCCTTCGCGCAGCATCACGTACATACCGCGAGACAGCTTGTCGAGCGCCTCCTCAGGAATCGTCGACTCGTGGTCGGCGATAATGCCCGCTGCGGCATAGGCGTTGAGGTCCTTACCGGCAACGAGCGGCGCATGGCCGTCGACCTGCTTGGACGGCGTCTGGTTGGCAGCATCGATGCGAGCACAGGTCTCGGGGTCGGCCATAAAGACGCCCGGCAGGTTCATCATTTCGCCCAGACCAAAGACATCGCCTGGATGCTCGGCAAAAAACGCCTGCATATCGGCAGCCGAAATAACGGCACCGGCCTGCTCGTCGGGCAGTGCGGGCACGCACGAGGGCATCATGTACTTGATGGAAATGGGCGCGCGACGGCCGTCCTCAATCATAAAGCGCAGGCCGTCCAGACCGGAAACGTTGGCGATCTCGTGGCTGTCGGCAATGGCGGTGGTAGTACCGCGCGTCGCCGCCATGCGCGCGTACTCGGCGGGGCGGATGTTCGAGGACTCGATATGCAGATGCCCATCAATAAAACCGGGAGCGAGATAGCGACCCTGGCAGTCGATGACCTCAGTTGCCTCGTAGGTGCCAGCAGCATCGTCGCGACCATCGTAGAGCACGCCGACGATCACACCGTCCTTGACGGCAACGCTGCCGGGCGCCACACGCTGGCCATACACGTCGACGATCTGCGCATTGGTAAACAGCGTGTCGACGGGCACGCGCCCCTCGGCAGCATCGATCACAGACCTCATGACCTCAACGGACATACATACTCCTTTAACTGTAGAAATAACTGCGGAGCGGACGAGCCTTCACCGCAGCAAGCTAATAGCCATTGTATGCCCAAACGATGGGCCAACAATACGCCCCTCCGCTTAACGGCACACGCCGCTTGACGCAATGGGGACAGGTTACTTTGCACCAATGGCAAGGAGTGTCCCAAAGTGCCGGCACAAAAGGAACGTCCCCAAGTGCCACAAAAGGAACGTCCCCAAGTGCCAACAACGGAAGCGCCGATGTTTTGGCATCGCCAGCGAGCGGGCCGCATTTGAGACAAGGTGACGTGAAACGAAAGGGCGCTGACCT
>CAJMRR010000145.1 GCA_905215835.1 uncultured bacterium
CTGCCGGCGTCCTCGCCCGCGGGCTAAAAACGCTCCGCGTTTTCTTCACGCTCGCGCCTCGACCGAGGTTCGAATCCATGCGGTGCCGGCGTAAAAGAAAAGCCCCCGTTGCCGGAGGCTTTAAGTTCGATTGGTGCGGCGTATAGGATTCGAACCTATGACGTTCTGATTCGTAGTCAGACCCTCTATCCAGCTGAGGTAACGCCGCAGCGCAAGACATATAAAACCACTTTAGCTTATTGGAGTCAAGCACAATCTCAAACTTTTTTGTGGAACGCGGTTTTGTCATGCTGCTCCGCATATACCGCCGTTCCCCGTACGATTGATTGGCTTTTCGATCACGTCAAACTTGGCATCAAGTTCTCTCAGGAGCGATCTCACCCGCTGGGCGCAATCATAATCGGCAAACGAGATGCTCAGCATGCGCGCGACCTGGTTGGAAGTCCCAACTCCATAGAAGTGCTCCAGCGCCACAAGCCCCTCGTGCGTCACAAAGGTCTCGACCACATGCGGCGACTCCTCAAAACACCATTGGGTCAACGGACCCTCACTCGTCTGCCGAAGCACCAGGCCACCCATGCCAGACGGCTCACACGTTACAAGCAGGTACTCCCCGCCCTCGTCGCTCTCAAACAAAACCACCCGATCATCAAACAGCTCCATCGCGTCCCCTTTCTCTCGCTCTTATTTAGCAAAAGCATAGCAGGTAGATGGCTGTATACAGAACAGTTGTTCGTGTGTTTTCTATTGAGCTGTCCGCACGGCATGGTATGGACCTACGCACGAAATAGGGCGCCCCCGAAGGAGCGCCCTTGCATATCCCCTATGCAGGCAAGTTACGCGACCGGCTCGATCTTCTCGAGGCCGCCCATGTAAGGACGCAGAACCTCGGGAATCGTGATGGTGCCGTCGGCGTTCTGGTAGTTCTCCAGAATGGCGGCCATGGTGCGGCCGGCCGGCAGGCCGGAACCATTGAGGGTGTGCAGGTAGCGCGAACCCTTGAAGTTCTCGGGGTCGCGATACTTGATGTTAGCGCGGCGAGCCTGGAAGTCACCGCAGTTGGAGCAGGAGCTGATCTCCTTGTAGGCGTTGTAGCTCGGCAGCCAAACCTCGACGTCGTAGGTCTGACGGGCAGAGAAGCCCAAGTCGCCGGTGCACAGGCTAATCACGCGATACGGAAGGCCCAGCTGCTGCAGCAGGTACTCGGCCTCGGCGGTCATGCTCTCGAGCTCCTCGTCGGACTCCTCCGGCTTAGCGAACTTGACCATCTCGACCTTGTCGAACTCGTGCTGACGGATGATGCCGCGGGTGTCGCGACCGGCGGAACCGGCCTCCTCGCGGAAGCAGGGGGTGAAGGCGGTGTAGCGGCGCGGCAGGGTGTCGGCATCGAGGACCTCGCCGGCGTGCAGGTTGGTAAGCACGACCTCGGCGGTGGGGATCAGGAAGTTGTCGCCCGAGACGTGATAGGCGTCGTCCTCGAACTTGGGCAGCTGGCCCGTGCCAAACATGGTCTGACGCTTGACGACGATAGGCGGCCACCACTCCTTGAAGCCACGGCTGGTGTGCGTATCGAGGAAGAAGTTGATGAGGGCACGCTCCAGGCGGGCACCGGCGCCACCGAGAACGGTGAAACGGCTGCCGGAGAGCTTGTTGCCGCGCTCGAAGTCAAGAATGTCGAGGTCGGTGCCCAGATCCCAGTGCGGCTTAAAGTCGAAGTCGAACTCGCGCGGGGTGCCCCAGCGGCGACGCTCGATGTTCTCGTCCTCGTCCTTGCCGTACGGCGTGGCCTCGCAAGGAATGTTGGGCAGGTGAGCCATGAAGTCGTACTGCTCCTGCTCGAGGGCAGTACGACGCTCGGCCAGACCGTCAATCTTCTCGTTGACGGCGCGCACGGCCTCCTTGGCGGCCTCGGCCTCCTCCTTCTTGCCCTCCTTCATCAGGGCGCCGATCTTCTTGGACTCGGCATTGCGCGTAGCCTGGAGTTCCTCGACCTCGGTGATGACGGCACGGCGCTCGTCGTCGAGCTCAAAGAACTTCTCGCGATCCCAAGACGTCTGGCGGTTAGCCATGGCGACATCGATGGCATCGGGATTCTCGCGAACAAACTTGATATCAAGCATTAGATCCTCCGGCGATATACATTCCATTTAGGTTGCAATCTTGTACATGTATGGGCAAGTATATACTTATGAGCGTTTACGACCCAACTCAACTACGCAAGAAGGCACCCAATGGACGCAGTTTTTTCCTTTTTGTTTGGCACCCGCACCGGTTTTGCCATCCTTTTCGCCGGCGGCATCCTGTTATTTGCGATTCTTGCCTTTGTAATGGAGAAGCGCACCCATAAGATGTACGTCGACCGCGGGCCCAAGTCCGAGGATGAGGAAGACAGCTTCTGGGACTAACCTGCCAAAAAGGGACAGGTTTATTTTGGTCGGTTTTATCTGGGCAAATGCAAGCGCCCCGCAGCTGGAATTGAGCCAGTTGCGGGGCGCTTTTCGTACATGCGACAAAACCGCAGGAAAAACCTGCCAAAATATACCTGTCTTTTTTGGTCGGTTTTATTGGAGAGTTGCGTCAATTGCCTTGACCAGGGCGCTGCGCATGCCGGCGTCCTCGAGTGCAACGACGCCCTTGATGGTGGCACCACCGGGCGAGCATACGGCATCCTTCATCGCCGCAGGATGCTGGCCAGTTGCAAGCTGCAGCTTTGCCGTACCCAGCACCATCTGGCTCACAATGCGATAGGCATCGGCACGCGGGATACCGTGCTTGACCGCCGCATCGCCCAGGGCCTCGATTGCCATGGCGACAAATGCCGGAGCGCAACCACCCACCGTGCCGCCCACAAACAGCAGGCTCGTATCGAGCTCGACCACCGCACCGAGCTTGCCAAGCAGATCAAGCACCACTGCGCTCTGCTCATCACTAAGCGTGGAAGCCTTCTCGCAAGCGATGACGCCCTCGCCCACCGAAACCGGTGTGTTGGGCACCGTCGAGATATGCGCGACGCCCGGCAGGACCTGCTCCCACTTGGCACTGTCCCAGGTCCAGGCAACCGACAGAACGACTTTTTTGGCAAGAGCATCCTTGAGCGGGGCGAATACCTTCTCGATCATGTACGGTTTGACCGCAGCGACCACGATATCGGATGCGGCGACAACCTCGGCGGCATCGTGGCAGGCGACCATGCCGCGTGCCTCGCAGCGCTCAACCAGTGCGTCGTAGCGACCCGCGCAGGCGCACATGTCGCTCGCAGCTACACCGGCAGCGATCCAGCCATCGGCCATAGCGCTCGCCATATTGCCAAAACCGACAAATCCAATCTTCATATCTCATAGTCCTCTCAGACACGCTCTTCAAAACGAAAGCTATTGTCCCACGGCATTGTTTCGTATTGCCGACCTATTTGTGATACGGCTCGCCACGGCTGATCTTGCAGGCACGGTAAACCTGCTCCAGCAGCACCACGCGCGCCAGGTTATGCGGCAAGGTAATGCGTCCAAAGCTGAGCATCTCGTCGACTCGTGCGCGCACGTCATCGCTCACGCCGTCCGATCCGCCGATTACAAAGGCGATGTCGCTGTTACCACGCAGCATAAGATCGTCGAGCCGCGCCGAGAGCTCCTCACTCGAACGCTCCTTGCCCTCGATAGCCAGCAGGATCACATGCGCTCGAGACGGCAAGGCAGCAAGAATCGCCGCCCCCTCCTTGTCACGTGCGGCATCCACACCGCCCGCCTTGGCCGGGTCGATATCGGCCACCTCGCGGATATCGACCTTGGCATAGGCACCCAGGCGCTTGGTGTACTCAGCGCACGCGTCCTTCCAAAAGCGCTCCTTGAGCTTACCGACGCAAACGACGGTGTATTTCACGCGCGTCTACTCCTTCGAATCGTTTTGAACTTTGCCGGCGGTCAGCATCTGTTCGAACATTGAGGCCGACTGCGAGAAGTCGCTCGGCAGCACGACCGTCGAGGTTTTACCCGTGCGAGCAAACTCCGTCATCATCTCGGACCACTGCGTAAACATGAACAGTTGGTTGGCCTCGTCATTGCCGACACCCGTCTCCTGGATGATCTCGAGCGAATCTTTGATACCCAGCGCGATGGCCTTGCGCTGGTTGGCGATGCCCTCGCCCGCCTTTTCCATAGCCTCGGCCTCGGCGGTCGCCTCGGTGACGCGCTTGATGCGGTCTGCCTCAGCGAGCTCCTGCGCCGCAGCGCGCTTGCGCTGGGCGGCGTTGATGTCGTTCATGGAGTTCTCAACCTCGGTCGGCAGTGCGATTTTGGTGATGAGCGTCGACACGAGGGTGAAGCCGTAGGCGGCCATCTGCTCGGAAACGGTAGCGTTGACATCCTTGGCGATGTCATCCTTCTTGGCAAAGACCTCATCGAGCGTGTAGACGGGAATCGAAGAGCGCAGGGCATCGGTGATAAAATCGCGCATCTGGTCGACGGGCTCCTGCAGCATGTAGTAGCTCTTGTAGATACCCGAATCTGCCGGGCCGGCGCCCATGTCATAGCTCACGTGGTACTGAGCAGAGACCTCAAGGCCGATGGTCACGTTGTCCTGGGTCTTAACGTCGATGCCAAAACCGTTTTTCATGGTGCGCAGACTCACCGTGGCGGCCTTGCGGTCGATCACGGGCACCTTCATGTGGAAGCCCGCGTTGACGATGCGGTTAAACTTGCCCAGACGCTCGATGATCACGGCATGCTGTTGTTCAACGACATAGCAGGCGCTGGGAAGCAGCAGCAACAGGATGATGATGGGAATCAAAAGGCTGGTAAGGGCGGCGATGATACCGGAAAACAGCATGGTCTCTCCTCTGATAGGCACACGTTGGCATTAGGATACCCGTCCAAGGAGATCGTGCATAACAAAAAAGCTCCCATTGCTGGGAGCTCTTTCATTTAATGGTGCGGGCGAA
>CAJMRR010000146.1 GCA_905215835.1 uncultured bacterium
CGAGCGGGGGCTCCTATCTTTTTAGTGCCCTCGGATTGGGTCATAGTGTCTGTCGTTGCCAAAACATCGGCGTAACACTTGGCACATGGGTAGTCATTGGGGACGTTCTTAAGCGACTGGTCAAAGGGGACACTCTTGATGCACTTGGCACTTGGGGACGTTCTTTTTGTGCCGGCAGTTTGGGACACTCCTTGCGTTAAGAGGCTGGCGTGCGTCAACCTATTCTCGTTGCAGTAAAAAAAATCGCCCCGTTCTCGGTTGAGGACGGGGCGATTCGTCTTTTGGACTTGTGCAGCCAGGCTTATGCAAAGCGGGCGACGAGCTCCTGGAGCACGTCGGTCATCTTGACGAGCGAACTGACCGGGACGAACTCGTTGACGCCGTGGTAGCAATAGCCGCCGGTGGAAAGGTTGGGGCAGGGCAGACCGCGGAACGACAGCTGAGCGCCGTCGGTGCCGCCACGAATCGGCAGCACTTGGGGCTCAACGCCGCAGGCAAGGTAGGCTTCCTTGGCAACATCAATAAGCTCGGGATAGTCACGAACGATCTCGGCCATATTTCGATACTGCTGCTTAATCTCGACTGTCACGCGCTCCTCACCCAGACGCTGGTTGAGCATCGAGGCGGCGGCATCAATAAGGTCGAGTTTCTGCTGGAACTTGGCGGCGTCATGGTCGCGGATGATATAGCGCGCTGTGGCGTGATCGACGGTCGCAGATACACCCTCAAGGTGATAAAAGCCCTCGTAGCCTTCCGTATACTCCGGGCGCTGCACGTAGGGGAGCAACGCGTTGAAGTCGCAGAACAGATTGCCTGCGTTGACCATACGGCCCTTAGCGTCGCCCGGGTGGATGGACTGGCCCTCAAAGCGGACGGTCGCCTCGGCGGCGTTAAAGCACTCCCACTCCAGCTCGCCGATGGGGCCGCCGTCGACCGTGTAGGCGTACTTGCAGCCAAAGGTATCGATATCCAACAGCTCGGCTCCGTGGCCGATCTCCTCGTCAGGGCAGAAGCAAATGCCGAGTGCGGGATGGGGCAGAGAAGGGTCCTGAGCGATACGCGCGACAAGCGACATGATCTCGGCGACGCCTGCCTTGTCGTCCGCGCCCAGCAGCGTGGTGCCATCGCTGCAGACCAGGTCCTCACCTGCGAGGTCGTTCAGGGCGGGAAGCTTGGCGGTACTCATGGCAACGGGCTTACCGTCAACCGTGCCGCAGACCAGGTCGCCGCCTTCGTAGTGTACGATGTGCGGCTTCACGCCGGCGCCCAGTGCAACTTCGGTGGTGTCGAGATGGGCGATCAGGCCCAGGGCGGGCTTGTCCTCAGCGCCCGCACTTGCGGGGATATGCGCGCAGACATAGGCGTGCTCGGTCACGTGGGCATCTTCCGCACCAAGCTCGCGCAGCTCTTCAGCCAGCACGTTGGCAAGGTCAAACTGAACGGCGCTCGAGGGTACCTGGTCGCAGTTTGCATCCTCGGACTGCGTGTTGATCTGGACGTAGCGCAAAAAGCGTTCGAGGACATCGGGGCTCGTGGTGGTGTTTTCCATAAAGACCGCTCCAATCTTGGTCGTCGTGTGCAACAAGAACTCTAGCACGGTATGCCACGGCATACCACGACGCTTGGATGGGGTAGAATCAGCCATTGAATGCAGAAGGGACGGAAGATCATGGATACGACAAATAGCTCGCGCGAACTACATCTGACGGTGGCGAACGAAGACTACTTGGAGTGCATGGTTCGCATTGAAAGCGAAGAGGGGGAAACCAACGGCGTGCGATCGGTCGACATCGCGCAGCGCCTTGGCGTCTCCAAGGCATCGGTCAATAAAGCGGTTTCGGCGCTCAAGGCATCCGAACTTGTCGAGCAATCGCACTACGGCAAGGTAGTCCTGACCGATCGCGGCCGCGAGGTTGGCACGGCTATCTGGTACCGTCATCGCCTCATCCGCACGTTTTTGGTTCAGGAGCTCGGTGTCGAATTTGAGCGAGCCGATTCCGAGGCCTGCATGATGGAGCATGCGCTTTCCGAGGACACGATGAACCGCTGGCTCGCCTATCTCGAAAAGCAGGGAATCAGCGTCGAGGAATAGCGGGATATATATGGATACGAGTTATTACAACCGGTTTGGTGCCGAGGAACTTACGCGCCGCTTGTCGAGCGAGACCTTGTTGGCGCAGGGTCCCATGGGCAGTGTTCTGTTGAGTGAGTACGATGCCGCCGACATTCCACCGGCGTTTTGGAATCTGGCAGAGCCGCAGACCGTTTCTCGTATCCATCGCTTGTATGTCGCCGCCGGCGCACAGGTGCTCATTACCAACACCTTTCAGGCATCGAGCTATGCCCTCAAGCACGACCAGATTGCGCCGTCCGTGGCGGAGGTCAATCGCGGGGCCGTCGACGATGCCCGCCAGGCGCACCCTCAGCTGCTGCTAGGCTCGATGGGCCCGATCGGTATTGAGTGGTTTGCCGAGGACTCTGCCGAGTATCGTGAAATCCGAGGCATTGCGCGCGAACAGGCGCACGCCTTGCTCAATGCCGGCGTTGACGGTCTGCTGATCGAGACGGTGACGTCTATCCGTAATTTGCAGCCCATGCTTGCCGGCGCCCGAGATGCCGCCGATGGCATGCCTGTTCTGGTGAGTTTTGTCGTTGACGATAAAGGCGACCTGTTGGGCGATGGCCTCAACATCGAGGCAGCCGTTTTGTACGCCGAAAAACACGGCGCAAACTCGGTTGGTGTTAATTGCTGTTCGCTTGCGGCCGCGAACGCGGCGGTGCCCAGGATGGTTACATCGGCGACTACTCCCGTCACGGTGCGTCCCAACGTAGGCGATCCGGTCCAGACTCAGGATGGCCCCGTATGGCACGAGAACCCCGAAGCTTTCGCGCGCGCATGCATCGAATGGAGACATGCCGGTGCCGCAATGGTGGGCAGTTGCTGTGGAACCACGGCAATCACTACGGCCGCGATGGCCGAGGCGCTCGATATATAAAGGGCAAAACCGCTCCATACGGGGCGGTTTTTTTATTGCTTGCATGTCCTCGGCAGCATTTGCCCAAATGGTGAATGCTGGTGCCGGCAGGTTGCCGAGTGCATGTTGCGGGTATACCCCATGCGTACCATGATCCAAACACTGTGAGGTGTCTGCGCGTGTGCGCGATAATTCATTTTGGAACTGACGGTTGGCGCGCTCGCGTCGATGAGGACTTCACTGCCGATAACGTTGCCCGTATCGCCGATGCCGTCGGCGAGTTGTGGCAAAAGACCAATCCGGGCAAAACGGTATATATAGGGTTCGACACCCGGCCCCTGGCGCGCGAGTTCGCTGAGCTTGCGGCGGGTGTGCTAGCAGCGCACGGGCTAGACGCCGTGCTCGCTTCGCGACCTGTCCCGACCCCTGCCCTTACGTGGGCGGCGGCTTATGACGGTGAAGCGTGCGGCGCGCTCATGGTGACGGGGTCCCATCATCCGCAGGGCTATCTGTGCCTCAAGATTCGCATGGGTGACGGCTCGACCGCCAACCAGGATGTCATCGAAGAGCTCGAAGAGACTATGGCTCCCGAGCCAATGGGGATCGAGGGGCAATATCGCACCGCGGATATCATTCCTGACTATATGCAGGCGGTGGCATCGTTTGTCGATGCCGAAGCCATCCGCGCCGCGCACCTGCGCGTGGTTGTCGATCCCATGGGCGGCGCAGCCCAGGGCTATCTAGCCGACTTGCTGCGCGAGCTTGGCGTTGAGGTGCACGAGATTCACGCCGGGCAGGCGTCTGACCAAGAAGATATCTGCCCCGACCCCGTTGAGCCTTGGGTGGACGCTTGCGAGCGCACGGTTGTCGAGGACGGAGCTTGCGCTGGCCTGGTGACCGACGGCGACGCCGACCGTATCGGCGCGGTTGACGAGCGCGGCAGATATATACATCCGCATCAGATCATGGCGCTCGTTTTGGGCGACTTGGTTCAATTTCGTAATTTGGAGGGGCGCGTCGTCGTCAATCTTTCATGCTCGACGCTCGTACGTCGCATTGCCGAGGCGCTTGGCTGCCGCGTGACCGTCAAACCAGTCGGTTTCAAATATATAGCGGCGGAGATGAAGAAGGGCGGCGTCCTCATAGGCGGCGAAGAAGCCGGTGGTATCGGCATCGCCGCGCATATGCCCGAGCGCGATGGAATCCTCGCCTGTCTGATTCTGTGTGAGCTTATGGCAAAGACGGACGCGCCTTTGGGCGTTCTGGTCGACCAACTCGAGGACAGTTTTGGTAAGACGAGTTACGGTCGACGCGATTTGCGCCTTGAGGCCGAAGATGCCGAAACGTTACGAACCCTGCTGCCGGGCGTAAACCCCAAGTCGATTTGTGGCAAGGTGCCGCAAAACGTTAGTCATATGGACGGCTTGCGTCTGTCATTCGAGGATGACACGTGGCTGCTGGTCCGTCCTAGCGGGACCGAACCAGTGGTGCGCGTCTACGCCGAGGGGTTCTCGGTGGAAGAACGTGATGAGTTGCTCGATGCTGGCTGTGCTTTAGCTAGGGGGACGTATCCGCTTTAACCATGAGACTGCCTTATATAAAGAGATGCTCGGCGAGCGGTAGTTGACGGCTGGCAAACGTTAGTCGGATCACAAGATGTGTAGGAAATGTGTACGCCCAGATTCCCGCCCACGGCGCCCCTCCGGTCTGGCAATATATCTCCTTGCCGCGCGGC
>CAJMRR010000147.1 GCA_905215835.1 uncultured bacterium
CAACGCGGGCCGCCGTGAACATATGGCGCTAACTATACCCTAGTCATACAATTCAAAGACAGTTTGCAAAGAAACGCTGCAACCGGAGGAACCATGGCATATCCCGTATTTGACCTACACTGCGACACCGCCGACCGCATCGGCTGGGCCACGCTCGATCTCGACCTGCGCTTTACCGCCGGCACCGACGGTTATTTCCCCGGCGACGAAACGCATCCGCAAGATTTCGACCTCATCGAGGGTAACGCCTGCGCCATCTCGCTCGCAAAGATCGACAACACGCCGTGGGCACAGTGCTTCGCCACGTTTGTCCCCGACGAGATTCCCACCGCCCACGCCGCGCGCTTCCAGGCGCAGATCATGGCGCATATGAGCGGTCAGGCAATGCTCAACCACGACCGCATGGTCAACGTACGCAGCGCGGCAGACATTCGCCCCGCGCTCAAGGACGGCAAGGTCGCCTGCATCCACACCATCGAAAACGCCACGTTCTTTGCCGAGGACCCCGCGCTGATCGAGGTGCTCAAGAGCTTGGGCGTGCTCATGTCGTCACTCAGCTGGAATGCGCAGGGACCGCTCGCGAGCGGACACGATACCCACGCCGGCCTCACCGCCGCCGGCATCGAGGCACTTACGCAGATGGAGCACGCCGGCATGGTGCTTGACGTCTCCCACCTCAACGATGAGTGCTTTGACGAGGTTGTCGCCCACGCCACACGTCCCTTCGTCGCCAGCCACTCCAACTCCCGTGCGGTTTGCGGCGTCAAACGCAACCTTACCGACGACCAGTTCCGCGCCATTCGCGACATGGGCGGTATCGTCGGCCTCAACTACTGCAGCGAGTTCCTTTCCAACGACGCAACCGACAAGACCGCCGCAGACGTCACCTTCGACCAGCTAGCGGCACATATCGAGCACTGGCTCGACCTGGGCGGCGAGGACGTCATCGCGCTCGGCGGCGACTGGGACGGTGCCACGGTGCCCGCCTTCCTCTCCGATGCCAGCAAGATGCCCGAGTTCCAGAACATGCTCTCCAAGCACTTTGGCAAGACCGTGATGCAAAAGCTCTGCAGCGACAACGCGCTTGCCTTCTTTGAGCGTTATTAATTTCACATCCCTTGAGCGGGCCGGCATGCCGAACGGTCGACATGCCGGCCCGTCCCCAATCTGAAGGACCGCTTTTGACGCAGCAGTTTACGATTTCCGCATCCCGACCGGATGGGACGCCCATCCCCGTCGTCGTTACCAAAAAGCGCGTCAAGAACTTCAACCTACGCGTCACATCGAGCGGTGAGGTCCACGCCAGTGCACCGCTCGGCGCCAGCCGCGAGCGTATCGAAGCGTTTGTGAAGCGCAACAGCGCCTGGATTATCAGCCGACTTGCCCAGCGCGAGCAACGTCAGGCGACGGCGCGAGAGCCGCTCAGTCCCTCGTCCATCATTGCGCTTTGGGGCAAACCCATCACCGTTCAGGATGCACTCGACCACAACTTTGAGCCACCCGCACCGCGGCCCAAGCAGGCTACCTTCGCAAGTTTTATGGGTACCGACGAGCCAAGTGGGTTCACGCAGGCAAAGCAGCGCACAGCCCTCGACGGCCTAACGCCCAAAGAACTCCAGATCCACATCGACCAGCTCTATACGTCCGAAGTCACATCGGCGCTGCGCGATATGGTGCACGCATACGAAATCGCAATGGGTGTCGCCGTTTCCCGCGTTTCCGTACGCAGCATGAAAACGCGTTGGGGCTCATGCACTCCCAAATCCGGCGCCGTTCGCATCGCACGAGAACTTGCCGCCTACCCCGTCGAATGCCTCGACATGGTTGTCGCCCACGAGCTCGTCCACTTGCTCGAGCCAAGCCACAATCAGCGGTTTCACGCGCTGCTCGACACGTACTGCCCCAACAACAGGGCTCTGTCGCAGCGGCTCAAAAAACCGCCCGCCAACGAGCTCTAGAGTCGGTTAGCGCACGCGCTCGATCTCGACACCGCAGCTTGCCAGGGGAAGACCGACGGGCGCCCAAGGCTTATCGAGCTTAACGTGCACGCCAAGCAGCAGGGGGTAACGACGCAGCAGCATCTGGGCCACACCCTCGGCTGCAGCCTCGATGAGCTTAAACGTATGCTCGCGCAGATAGCCATCGACATCGTGGCATACCGAGCCGTAGTCAATCGAGGCGTCCAGGTTATCGTGCTCCCCCGCTGCACGCAGGTCGGCATAGAGCACCAGGGACACGATGAACTTCTGGCCCAGCGCGTTCTCTTCGGGATATACGCCGTGGTTAGCAAAAACCTCAAGACCTTCAACGGTGATGCGGTCGGCATGGCGCAGATCGTCATAGCTCACGTGGGGTACCGCCGTTGCGGTGGATATTTCGCCCCTTCCACGGCGGGCGAGCTCGGCACCTTCAGTCTTGGTTGCATTCTCGGGCAGTTTCTTATTGCTCATCGCGATCGTCTCCTTCGTTTAGAACCCCGACCGCGCAAACTAACTACACGCGAATCGACAGGTTCTTTTTATCATCGCTCCAGTTGCAAGCATTGCGCGCGGGGCATGCAAAGCAGGCGCGCGACGCTTTATCGGCCGCATAGAGCAGACGCTCAAGCGGTTGGCTGTTCACGCGCAGCTTTCGATGGCCCAGAATGGCCGTCTTAATGGCTGCGGCATCGGCCGGCTCAAACGCCACATCATCGGGCATGCCGCCGAGAATCGCATCAGCGACGCGTTCGCTTGCAACATCATGGGATATACCCGATTCATACTGTTCATCTTTGCCGATATCGTGAAGAAGTGCCGTGGCGTAGATGACCTCGCGGTCAAATTCGAGCTGTTCCTCGAGATTCTTGATCCACATAATGCGAGCGACATCCAGCAGGTGGTCAATACCGTGGCGGCAGAAGATGCGCCCCGATTCCAACTGCGCAATGTTGCCCAGGTGCCGCCGAAACAGCCCGTTGGCACAAATGTAATCAATGCGAGGCATGGCATCAAAGGGGGCCAGGCCCGAAGCCATGAAGCCGCGACGCGGCGTCCCCTCATCGGTCTTCGATGTAAAGTCGTTGACGACCCTCATGCTAACGGCCCAGCATCCTAAAGAACCGCTCCTCGAGCGACGGATCGGTCTCAAAGACGCCGCGGCGAGCGAGCGTCACGGTCTTGGTGCCAGGCTTTTGCACGCCGCGCATGGTCATGCACATATGCTCAGCCTCCATGAGCACAATCGCTCCCTGGGGAGCGAGATACTCCATGAGGGCATCGGCAACCTGTGCGCACAGCTGCTCCTGCAGCTGCAGACGACGGGCGTAGACCTCAACCGTGCGGGCAAGCTTAGAGAGCCCTGCGACACGGCCGTTGGGGATATAACCAATGGCGGCCTTGCCATAAAACGGCAGCAGATGATGTTCGCACAGCGAGTAGAACGTGATATCGCGCTCGATAACCAAATCGTTCGAAGCGACGGCAAAGGTTTTGGACAGGTGCTCCTCGGCACTCTGGTCCATACCGCCGGCGATCTCACCATACATACGGACAACGCGCGCCGGGGTCTCCAGCAGGCCCTCACGAGTTGGGTCCTCGCCTATGCCCTCAAGCAACAGCTTAATGGCGGCCTCGACTTTTTCCTGATCGATCATCTGGGCCTCACTTTTCCGATTTTGCGTTCGCGCTATGGTACCACGCCCTTTGGCATCGGCCACAAGCTACATAGTATGGGTCGAATAGACTGGATCGTCCCGCCAAAGTTCAACCGCATCACAAAGCGCAACACCCTCGCGCTCAGCACGGTCGCGCGTAGCGTTCATATCAATCACACGCTGGTTACTCGAGCCCCTAAAGCGCAATGAGATATCGTACAGATCCTGAACAAACGGGCCATCCACCAACATATCGAGGCAGGCAAGGATACGGTCCGTCGCCTCGGTGTGGTGGCGACCACCCGGCATAAGCTCCTCGAGCACGTCGCCGGTAAAACACCAAATGGTCTTTCCTGACCCCGCAGGATAAGCGGCACGAACGCGCTCGACAAACTCAACGAGTCCCGCCTGATTCTCGGGCTCCATAGGTTCGCCGCCCAGAATCGTCAGGCCGTCAATAAAGGGATGATCGAGGCTCTCGATAATCTTGTCCTCGACGGCGCGATCGAACGACTCGCCCGCAGCAAAGTCCCACGCGACAGAGTTAAAGCAGTTCTTGCACCCACGACGGCACCCACTCACAAACAGAGAAGTACGAACGCCTTCCCCATCAGCAATGTCGAAATACTTAATGTTCGCGTAGTTCATAAGTAACTCTCCCGGGAGGCCGGGACATATCATCCCGTCCTCAAACATTCTCGGCCTTCGGCCTGCGAAACTGCGGGCGGGACGATATGTCCCGGCCTCGTGCAAAAGGCAACTCAATGAACGAAACGAACATCGAGTATAGGGTTCGAGGTCCAATAAAAACTGGGTTGCGGCTCAACCGCCATCGCAAGTAAATCGCAGCTGCAACTCGAATTATTTCCGCTAAGAACTTCGAGGAGTAAGCAGGCCGCATGCTGCATCTCAGCTACGTCAACTTGGCTGAGCCGAGAGGGCCGCTTGGGCTTTTGCTCGATATGAGTTCCGCACGCAAAGAAGGCCACTTAATGTGGCCTTCGTCTTGCGCAGGACTG
>CAJMRR010000148.1 GCA_905215835.1 uncultured bacterium
GTCGCAGACCTGGTAGTCGGTGGAGAACTTGATTCCGGACTCCAGGGCGTCGGCGAACAGCTCGTCCAGGCCCTCCTCCTTGAAAGTGGTCTTGCCGGCGTTGAGCGTGGCGACGAGCTCCTCGTTGTAGTCCGTGCCCACGACCTCCACGCCATGGGATGCCATCATGAGGGCGGTGGGCAGGCCGATGTAGCCGAGACCGATAACGTTAACCATTGCTATTCACCTTTCTTAGCGAACTTGTATCTATACGTGAGGGCAACGAATTTGAGGTTGCCGATGATATAGCGTTTCCACAGCCTTCCGGGCTCCTGGATGAAGCGATAGAACCACTCCAGGCCGTGCTCCTGCATCCACGTCGGAGCTCGGTCGGTTACGCCGGCAACAACATCGAAGCTGCCGCCGACGCCCATGACGAAGGGGATTCCGATCTGGTCGATGTACTTGTGGACCCAGTACTCTTTCTTGGGAGAAGAGAAAGCGACGAACATCATGTCGGCTCCCGAGGCGGCCATATCGGATACGATCTGGGGCTCGTCCGCCTCGGTGAAGTAGCCGTTGCGATACCCTACGATCTGGATGCCCGGGTACCTGTCCTCAAAAATCGCTTTGACCTTGGTGACCACCTCTTCCTTCGCCCCGAAAAGGTAGATGCGGTAGCCCTTCTCGGACGCCAGCCCGACAAGCCTCTGGAACAGGTCGATGCCCGTGACGCGTTCCCCGAGAGGAACCCCCAGCTTTTTCGCCGCCCAGACGATCGAGGCGCCGTCGGCGTTGATCAGGGGGCATTCGTTGACGATTGACGCGAGCTCGGGATCCGCCTCCATCAGGTTGACCTTGGAGGCGTTGATTACGACATGCTGGGTCGGTACGCCCCTCGCGATGATTTTCTCGATTTCATCCACCGTCTCGTCAAGCGAGATGGCGTTTACATACGTGTTCAGAATTGGATAACGATTACCGGCAGACACTAGCACGCCCCGCTTCCCGTAATTACCTCGACGACAGTGAGTAGAACGATCTTGAGATCCGTGATGACGCCGCGCCTGGCGATGTACTCCAGGTCGCGCTGGACCATTCCGTCGAAACCCGTTGAATTGCGGTCGGTCACCTGCCACCAGCCGGTGATGCCGGGCTTGACGGCCAGACGCTGCAGGTCGAATTCTGTGTACTCGGCCACCTCGTTAGGCAGCGGCGGGCGCGGGCCCACGACGGACATCTGGCCCAGGAACACGTTAAGGAACTGCGGAAACTCGTCGATGGAGTGCTTGCGAATGAACCTGCCAATCTTGGTGACGCGGGGGTCCTCCCTCATCTTGAACATGGCGCCGGCGACCTCGTTCTGCTCCTTGAGCTCGGCGAGGCGCTCGTCGGCGTCCTTGTACATGCTTCGGAACTTCCACATGCGGAAGGTAGTCAGACTGCCGTCGGGGCGGGTCTGGCCCACGCGGATCTGGCTGTAGAAGGGGCTGCCCTCGCTCTCCATGCGGATGAGCGCCGCCAGCACCAAGCTGGGAATCGCGATTACGACGAGCACAGCACCGCTGAACACGATGTCGAACGTGCGCTTGACGGCCCTATAGACAAGGCGCGAGCGGTCCCAGTCCATGATGGATTGCATAGCCTTGTACCGGCCGGCGCCCTCACGCCGGTCCATGGCCTGAGCAATCAGCGCCGCCCCCGCGGGCGCATTACTCTCTGTTACTTCTTTAGCAGCCACAATAAAACTTACTTTCCTGTCCCCAGGAACCCCGCCATCTATGAATCCAAAATCAAGTAATTTGCCGGCGCAACGTCTCCCTTACGTTTTGCTGGGCACGTCTAACGGAAGCAGCTCCCTAAATGTGGAGTCACCCTCGCCCACATCTACCAGGCACCAGCGTTTATGACGGTCTATCTTCTTTACACGGGCCTCTTGCCCCACCAAGGGCCCCTGTTCTATGTGCAACACACCGTCTTCTATGCGCGCGACGCTGTTGCGCACTACGCCGTCGTCGTCCAGAACGCTGCGGTACCAGTCCTGTACGTCGTCCGGCATGGGCATGTACGCCCGCTCCCTACTGCCAGCGATACGGCAGCCAAAGCTCAACTGGGCCAAAGCCTTGTCGAGCATGGCGACATCGCGCGTGGCGACGAAGAAGTATTCCTTGTACATGGGTTTGGTTTGAAGCGACCAGGCGCCGTCCCGCTTAAACCAAAACTCCTTTTGCATCACAAAAGCGTCCTGCATCAGGTTGTGCGGGATAGTACGGCGAACCTTTTCGCAGGTCTCGCGCTCTTTTCCATGGGGAGTGTGGACCAGATACCAGCGGACGCGGCCATGCTGGCTGTTGGTAGTGGCGCCGTTAAATGCGCCCGGCAGCTGCTCTTGGCGCCGTGCCGTCTGTTCCATGTTCTCACCCCCTCTTTTGGCTTTGCGATGCACGCAAATGCAGGGGCGTTTAGAACAGGCTTCTCGCTCGCAGCTAGGGGCAGTCGCAAAAGTACAGGTTTTTGTATCTTTCGACAGACGACATTATACGAGCAATTAATCAGCGTTTGCCCAGATTACGCAAAATGTACTGCTAGTAGGTACATCTCCATACCCCTCTATAAAAACCTGTACCTTTTTGTGCAACAAAAAAAGCCGCTCAACCAGCGGCTTTTCTCATTTTGGTAAGAAAAAAGGCGACCGCCCTTTGTGGACGGTCGCCTTTATTAATTGTTGTGAAGTTTGCCTTAGGCGCGGGTCTTGATCTCCTCGGTCACCTTGGCAACAAACTCGTCAACGCTCATCTGAACGGTCTCGTTGGAGCGATCGCGGACGGAGATGTTGCCGGCCTCGACCTCCTTCTCGCCCAGGATGAGCATGTAGGGCACGCGGTCGATGCTGCGGGCCTCGCGGATCTTGTAGCCGATCTTCTCGTCGCGGTCGTCGCAGACAACGCGAATGCCGGCCTCCTCCAGCTTGGCGCACACCTCGTGGGCGTAGTCGCGGCTCTTCTCAGAGACGGGAAGCGCCTTGACCTGTACAGGGGCCAGCCAAGTGGGGAACTTGCCCGCAAAGTGCTCAATCAGAATACCGATGAAGCGCTCGATGGAGCCAAAGCACACACGATGCAGCATGATGGGGCGCTTCTTGGTGCCGTCGGCGTCCACGTACTCCAGGTCAAAGTTGAGCGGCATCTGGAAGTCGAGCTGCACGGTACCGCACTGCCAGGTACGGCCGAGCGAGTCCTCCAGGTGGAAGTCGATCTTGGGGCCGTAGAAGGCACCGTCGCCCTCGTTGACCTCGTAGTCCATGTGCAGCTGCTCCAGAGCAGTGCGCAGGCCCTCCTCGGCGCGCGCCCAGTCCTCGTCCGAGCCCATGGAGTCCTCGGGACGGGTAGAAAGCTCAACGTGATACTTAAAGCCAAACTTCTGGTACACGGAGTCGATGAGGTTGACCACGCCCACGATCTCGTCGGTCAGCTGGTCGGGACGCACAAACAGGTGGGCGTCGTCCTGGTTAAAGCAACGCACGCGGAACAGGCCGTGCAGGGCGCCGCGCAGCTCGTGGCGGTGCACCAGGCCAATCTCGCCGGCGCGGATGGGCAGCTCGCGGTAAGAGTGCGGCTTAGAGGCGTACACCAGCACGCCACCCGGGCAGTTCATGGGCTTAATGCAGTACTCTTCGTCGTCGATGACGGTGGAGTACATGTTGTCCTTGTAGTGGTCCCAGTGACCCGAGGTCTTCCACAGCTGCTTGTTCATGATGAGCGGCGTGGAGATCTCCACGTAGCCGGCCTTGTGGTGAATCTCGCGCCAGTAGTCCAGCAGCGTGTTCTTAAGGATCATGCCGTTGGGCAGGAAGAACGGGAAGCCAGGGGCCTCGTCGCGCATCATAAAGAGGTCCATCTCGCGGCCGATCTTGCGGTGGTCGCGCTTCTTGGCCTCCTCCAGCATGTGCATGTGCTCGTCGAGCTCTTCCTTGGTGGCAAAGGCGACGCCGTTGATGCGGGTGAGCATCTTGTTGTCCTTGTCGCCCTTCCAGTAGGCGCCCGAGACGCCGGTAAGCTTAAAGGCCTTCAGCGCCTTGGTGTAGCAGATGTGGGGACCGACGCACATGTCGATATAGTCGCCCTGCTGGTAGAAGGTAATGCGGGCGTCGTCGTCCAGGTCGCCGATGTGCTCGACCTTGTACTTCTCGCCGCGCTCCTCCATAAGGGCGATGGCCTCGGCGCGGGGCTTCTCGTACACGGAGAACTTGAGGTTCTCCTTGACGATCTTTTTCATCTCGGCCTCGATCGCGGGGAAGTCGTCCTCGCTGATCTTGACGCCCTCGGGCAGGTCGACGTCGTAATAGAAGCCGTTGTCGGTCGCGGGGCCGTAGGCAAAGTCGGCCTCAGGATAGAGGCGTTTGATGGCCTGCGCCATGATGTGCGCGGCGGAGTGGCGGATGACGTGCGTGACCTCGTCCTGCGGGAGCTCGGCCACCGAACCGTCATTGTAGAGTGCCTTCATGGGTATGTTTTCTCCTCTCGGATGCCTAATGCAAGTGCGTGCGATGCGCTCGGCGTTTTTGACTTGCATCATTATAGGCAGGTTGCCTTGGTATACAAGCGCCCGCCGCACCTTAATGGCACGGCGG
>CAJMRR010000149.1 GCA_905215835.1 uncultured bacterium
GCTACGATCTACGCCTGCCGGCCGATGCATACTGCTTTGCTTCGGGCGACGTTGCCTATCTGGTCGACACCCGCCGTGCGCGCCGCGCTGATGTAGCGTTTGCCCAGCATGCGGCGCCGTTCCTATCGCGCTTACTGCCCTGTCGCACGCCGATCCATATCGCTGTCGACCAGGTGGGGGAGTTCTGTCGTATGGCGCTGCCCATTTTGCGCGACTACACCGACCTTACCGCGCCCGCCGTGCTCGATACCGTGGCACCCGAGCCGAGCTTTGCCATGGCGATCGGCGTCGACGATGGGCTCGTGACCTGCAAAGTTACGGTTACCTACGGCGACTGGTCGGCAGATCTCTTTAGCCTGGGCGCTCCGGGCAGCCCCTTCGAAGAGCAGCGCCCGGGCGTGCCGCCGCGCGACGAGGTGGCAGAGTTTCGCGTTATGGATACGGCGGCCCTGTACTTCGATTTCTACGAGGGCGGTCTGGCGTTTGAGGAGCGCGATGACGAGAGCCTGTTCCGCTTGCTGACCGAGGGCCTGTCCGCCCTGTCCGAGCTGGGCGAGGTCATGCTCAGCGACCGTCTGCGCCAGATCTCGGTCCGCCCTGCGCCCAAGCTTTCGGTGCGTGCGACCGTCAAGAGCAATCTGCTCGATGTCGAGCTGGGTGCGAGCGGGCTTTCGGCCGCGGACCTTGCCGTCTATCTCGATTCGTACAAGCGTCACCAGACGTTTGCGCGTCTCACGTCGGGCGACATCATTCGCCTGGACGAGGGCGCTCGTGCCGCGTTTGGCCTTGCCGAGGATCTGGGGGTCGATGCCGTCGATCTGCTCGACGGCGTGTCGCTTCCTGCGTCGAGTACCCTGTTTGTCGACAGCATGCTTGCGCGCACGCCCGCGCTCGAAGCCGATCGCGACGCTGCATTCCGTCGCACCGTCGAGCGCTTGGATACGCTCGGCAAGATGGACTTTACGGTGCCGGTCTCGCTCAAGGCCACACTGCGCGGCTATCAGGTCGACGGCTACCAGTGGCTCGGCTCGCTCGAGCACCTGGGCCTCGGCGGCATCTTGGCCGACGATATGGGCCTGGGCAAAACGCTGCAGATGATCGCACATATCCTGGCGCGCGTGGAAGCGGGGGACGCTAAGCCCACGCTCGTGGTGTGCCCTGCGTCGCTTGTGTACAACTGGACCGCCGAGCTGGAGCGCTTTGCCCCGTCGCTCGATGTGTGCGCCATTGTGGGCGCCAAGGCTCAACGCCGCGTGCAGATCGCCGGCGTGGCCGAGCATAACGTGGTTGTAACGTCGTATGACCTTATGCGGCGCGATATCGACGAGTACGTCGAGCAGGACTTTGCCCGCGTGGTGCTCGACGAGGCCCAGTACATTAAAAACCCGCTCACGCAGGTGGCACGCGCCGCCAAGCGCCTGCCTGCCAGCGTGCGCTTTGCCCTGACGGGCACGCCCATCGAAAACCGCTTGTCCGAGCTCTGGAGCATCTTCGACTTTTTGATGCCGGGCCTGCTTGGCACGCGCGAGTCGTTTGCCAAGCGCTTCGAAAGCCCGGTCGAGCACGCCGAGGGTGACAGCGCCGCCCGACTGCAGGCGCTCGTGTCGCCGTTTGTGCTGCGCCGTGTCAAGGAAGACGTGGTGGCCGATCTGCCCGAGAAGATCGAGGACACAGTCGTGGCGCAGCTCACCGGAGAGCAGCGCAAGCTCTACCTGGCTAACCAGGACCGCATCGCCCAGCAGGTGCAGCACCGCGAGGCCGGGGAGTTTAAGAAGGACAAGCTCAAGGTGCTCGCTGAGCTCACCAAGCTGCGCCAGATCTGCTGCGACCCGCGTCTGCACTACGAGGATTACAAGGCGGGGAGCGCCAAGCTCGATACCTGCATGGAGCTCGTGCACGGCGCGCTCGACGGCGGGCATCGCATCCTGTTGTTCAGTCAGTTTACGGGCATGCTCGATATCATCGGCAAGCGCCTGGCCAAGGAGGACATCGGCTTTCTTAAGCTCACGGGCGCTTCGTCCAAGGAGAGCCGCGCCAAGATGGTCGCGCAGTTCCAGGCGGGCGAGGTGCCGGTCTTTTTGATCTCGCTCAAGGCGGGCGGCGTGGGCCTTAACCTGACGGCGGCCGACGTGGTCATTCACTACGACCCGTGGTGGAACGTGGCCGCGCAGGACCAGGCGACTGACCGCGCCCACCGCATTGGCCAACAACATACCGTGACCGTTTACAAGCTCATCGCCAAGGACACGATCGAGGAACGCATTATGCAGATGCAGGAGTCCAAGCGCGACCTGGTCAACAGCGTGCTCGGCGGCGACGGCATCTCGTCGGCGCTGTTTACCCGCGAAGATGTTTTGGCACTGCTGGGCGGCGACGGGCACTAACCCGCTCGGGTGGGGCCGCCAGGGCGGATAGCACGCGCTGACCCATCGTCCCCGCCCGTTATGTGTTCATTTGCCATGCCGTGGATGGTTCGCCTGCCTTTGGGCATAAGAACCATCGAGAACATTGGCACATCAGCAAAGGAGAACATCATGGCGAAATTCTTTAAGGACCCCGATGGCAAGCTTATCGCCGCCCTTGGCGACGACGTTGCGACCCCTGCCGGCTGCACGGAGCTGACCGCGAACACCGAGGACGCGGCGCTCGAAAAGCACGTGCCGGTCGTTGAGAGCGAGCGCGACGGTCACGTGATCCGCGCACGCGTGGGCTCGGTTGAGCATCCCAGCCTGCCCGAGCACTATATTGAGTGGATTGCCCTTGAGGCCGAGGGCCGTCTGGAGGTCCATTACCTCCAGCCCGGCATGAAGCCCGCGACGTTTTTTGCCGGCGGCTCCAAGACCGGTACCGTCTATGCCTATTGCAACCTGCATGGGCTGTGGTCCGCGACGTTCTAGGAGCGCGCCCCCGCTCGGGGTATCATAGCTAGCATATGCACATGCAAGCGCCGACTGCATCTTGCGGCCGGCGCTTTTACTACGACAACGATGGTTTACGACGGAAAGGGCTGAGCCATGAAGCTCGCACTTGCACAGATCGATATGCGCCTGGGTGATATTGAGGGTATCTGCGGTCGCATCGAGGACCAGGCGCGCCTGGCCCACGAGCGCGGTGCGCGCGTGCTGTGCGTGCCGGCTCCGCTCTTTATGGGAGCCCTGCCCGGCGGCCTGGTGGGCGCTGCCGACTTTGAGCACGACATGCTGACGGGCCTGACCGGCGTCGCCGAGCGCATCCAAGAGCTCGATACGATCTGCATCGTGCCCGCGGCGGTTTCGTTTGAGGGCCAGCCCCTGCTCGACTACATGATGCTCAAGGACGGCCATGTGGTGCCGGCCCGTTCGAGCATTGCCTTGCAGCGCGGTGGGAACGGCGATGCCCGTTGGGCGCCGCCGGTCTTCGACGTGGACGGCGTGCGAATCGCCGTGATCTTCGACTTGGACCGTGAGCTCGAGATGCTGCCAACCGGCGTCGACCTTATCGCCTATTTTCAGTTCAACGCGTTTGATATGACCGACCGCGAGACCGCCGCGATCGCCGCCGTGCGCAGCGGAGCCTACCGCAAGATCGCATCTAAGCGCAGCGTGTGGTTTGCCTGCATGGCGCCGGTCGGTGCGTACGACGAGTCGGTGTATACCGGCGGCTCGTTTGTGCTCGACGACTGCGGCCGCGTGGTGGCCCAGGCGCCGTGTTTTGAGGAGAGCCTGCTGGTTCAGGAGATTCAGCGCGGCGTAATGCTCGATGCTTTGGAGGACCACGAGCTGCCCGAGTTTCGTTCCGAGGAGTGGTTGTGGCAGGCGCTGGTGCTCGCTGTGCGCGATAACGCCCGTGCCCATGGCACGTCGCGCGCCGTGGTGGCGCTCGAGGGCGATCTGCCGTCGTCTTTGCTTGCGGCGCTGGCTGTCGATGCATTGGGCTCGCGCAACGTGATCGGCCTGGTGTTGGACCGCAACCGCATCTTTACGCCGGCGCAGGAGGAGGCCGAGGCCGCCCGTTGTGCCGCCGTTCGCGCGATTGCCGAGCGCCTGCATATTCGCACGGTTGAGCGCGATGCGCCGGATGCGGCGCGCGTACTCGACCGCGATGTGTCGGCGGGCGATGCCGAGCGCCTGCGTTCGCGTGCGCTGGGCCTCATGTTGGAGGACACGGCGCTCGAGCTGGGTGCGATGGCTCTGAGTCCGCTTTCCAAGACCGAGTACGCGTTGGCGGCACCGGCGCTTTGCGGTGGCTACCAGGGCGATTACGCGCCCTTTGGCGATGTGTATCTGTCGACCCTCGAGTTTGTGGCGCGCGTGCGCAACCGCACGTCTGCCGTGGTGCCGCAGGAGCTCGTGACGCTCAACGCGGTGGAAGATTGCATGGAGCGCGTGCTGGCGCGGGCGCTCTCGACGCTCGACGGCCCGGTCGACATGCTCGATCGCGCGGCGCAGCTGCTCGGTGGGCTCGAGCCGGGCGAGGTCGATGGCACGCTCGAGGCGCACGTGGACCGCAACCGACCCTTCGACGACATCCCAATGGCCGCCGGCAAGCCCGAGGCTTGCTC
>CAJMRR010000150.1 GCA_905215835.1 uncultured bacterium
AGCGGTCGGCGGGGCCATTGTGGCTCTTGACAGCGGATTGGGTCATATGAGCGAACGGCCCTCAAACCTAAGTGAGTAGACTTTTTTGCAATAGCCAAGCACAACCCGCATAACGAAAACTAAAACCGCAGGTAGAGCCCTTGCGCAAAAGCCATGTGCTCGCGATATCGCAAAAAGTCTACTCATTTAGCTGGCAACTGCACCAAACAGCTGGACAGAACGCCCATTTCCTGCATTTTCTCGCGCGCTGGCACCCCGCGCCGCCGCTACGCCATAATAGTTGGCGGACAAACGCGAGAGAAAGCAACCACATGGCACAGACCACGACAGATACCGCCGCCAGCACCGTCTCCGGCGCCGGCGCCGCCAGCTCATTCTCGGGCGGCACGGGAACCGAAGCCGAGTTTGGCTCGCTCGGCGCGCTCTCCCCCACCTGGTGGGAGCCCGAGGACGGCAGTGAGCCCGAACCGTGGCTCACGCCCGACCAAGCCTTCGAACGCTTCTTTGAATGGACGAGCGATCGCGGCATTGAGCTGTGGGATCACCAAGAAGAGGCCCTCATGGACCTGGCTGCCGGCGACCACGTCATTTTGGGAACACCGACCGGATCGGGTAAATCGCTCGTCGCGCTGGGCATGCTCTTTATGGGCATGGCACAGGGCAAGCGCTGCTATTACACGGCCCCCATCAAGGCCCTGGTCAGCGAAAAGTTCTTCGACCTGGTACAGGTACTCGGCCGCGATAACGTCGGCATGATCACCGGCGATACGCATATCAATACCAAGGCGCCCGTCATCTGCTGCACGGCCGAAATCCTTGCCAACGATGCGCTGCGCGAAGGCGAGGACGCCGACGTGGGCTGCGTGGCCATGGACGAGTTCCACTACTTTGCCGACCCCGACCGCGGCTGGGCCTGGCAGGTACCGCTGCTCACCCTGCCCCACACGCAATTTATGCTCATGAGCGCCACGCTCGGCGATGTCACCGCCATCGCCACCTCACTCGAGGAACACACCGGCGCTGCTTGCGACTTGGTTGTCGACGCCCCTCGTCCTGTTCCGTTGAGCTACGACTATGTGACGACCTCCCTCGAGGGCACGGTCGAGCTCGCCATGCGCCGCGGCGAGGCCCCGCTCTATATCGTGCACTTTAGCCAGGATGCCGCCCTTGCGACGGCACAGTCGCTCGCCAATTTTGGCATCGCCAGCAAGGAGCAGCGCGAGGCCATCAAAGAAGCGGCAAAGGGAACGAGCTTCTCGACGGCCTTTGGTAAGATTCTCAAACGCCTGCTTGGATGCGGCGTCGGCGTGCACCACGCCGGTATGCTGCCGCGCTATCGCCTGCTGGTCGAGCGCTTGGCACAGCAGGGCCTGCTGCCCGTCATCTGCGGCACCGACACACTCGGCGTCGGCATCAACGTGCCCATCCACACCGTGGTCCTCACCGCACTCACCAAGTTCG
Source organism: uncultured bacterium (assembly GCA_905215835.1). Lineage (GTDB taxonomy): Bacteria > Actinomycetota > Coriobacteriia > Coriobacteriales > Coriobacteriaceae > Collinsella. The sequence continues at coordinate 1,462 of CAJMRR010000150.1, forward strand.
ATGGCTACAAGATGCGTCGTCTGCGCGCCCGCGAGTTCCATCAGATAGCCGGTCGCGCCGGCCGCTCGGGCTTCGATACCGAGGGCATGGTAATTGCCGAGGCACCCGAGCACGAGATCGAGAACGCCAAGCTTATGGCCAAAGCGGGCGACGACCCCAAAAAACTCCGTAAGATTAAAAAGAAAAAGGCCCCCGAGGGCTTTGTCACCTGGAACAAGCAGACCTTTGAGCGCCTGATCGAGACGCAGCCCGAGACGCTCAAGCCGCGCCTGCGCATCACGCACTCCATGGTGATTAGCGTGGTCGAGCAGGGCGGCGACGCCCGTGCCCGCGTACACGACCTCATCGAGACGAGCCTGCAGACCCCCGAGGAAAAGACCAAGCTCGAGGTTCGCGCCGACGAAATCTTCGCCACACTCATCGATTCCGGTGTCGTCGTTCGTACCGAGGTGCCGCCCGCGCCCGACGCCCCGACTGACGCCGCACCAGACATCGACTATGCGCTGACGGTCGATCTACCCGAGGACTTCGCACTCGATCAGCCGCTCTCGCCGTTCTTGCTTGCCGCGTTGGAACTGCTCGATCCCGAGAGCGAGACCTATACCATGGATCTAATCTCGATGGTCGAGGCAACGCTCGAGGATCCCAAACAGGTGCTGCGTGCACAGGAGCGCACCGCACGCGATCGCGCTATGGCCGAGATGAAGGCCGACGGCATCGAGTATGAGGAGCGCTTGGAGCGCATCCAAGACGTCACGTATGAAAAGCCGCTCGAGGATTTGCTCGACGCCGCTTTTGACAAGTACTGCCAGGAAGTGCCCTGGGCCAACGACTATCAGCTCTCGCCCAAGAGCGTCCTGCGCGACATGCTGGAGAGCGCGAGCGACTTCAAGGGCTATATCCAAAAGCTCGGCATCGCCCGCTCCGAGGGCATTCTGCTGCGCTACCTAGCCGAGGCCTACCGCTCCCTCGATCGCACCGTGCCCATTGAGAAGCGCGATGAGCGCTTGCGCGACATCATTTCGTGGCTCGGCTTTGTGGTGCGCTCGGTCGACTCGAGCCTGGTGGACGAGTGGGAGAACGCCGGCAACCCGGCGGCCCTCGACGCCGCGCCGCCGCAGGGCATCGACGAGGTCGTTGCGGACCGTCGCGGTTGCACGCTGCTGGTGCGCAACGCACTCTTCCGCCGCGTGACCCTTGCCGCCCGCGAGCACGTTCGCGACCTGGGCGAACTCGACGAGGACTGGGGCATGAGCGAGGTCCGCTGGCAAAAGGCGCTCGATGCCTACCATGAGCAGCACGAGGAAATCCTCACCGACGGAGATGCCCGCAGCGCCGCGATGTTTACCATCGACGAGAGCGACGAGAAGACCGATCACGTGTGGCACGTGCACCAGATTTTTGCCGACGAGGATGGCGACCACGACTTTGGCATCATGGGCGATGTCGACCTGGATGCCACGCAAGACGGCGGCGAGGTCATCTTCAAGAACTACCGTGTCGGCTTTATCGAGGACCTGCTCGAAGACTAGCCGTACATACTGGAACGAAGCGGGGCCGCTGGCAACATCGTCAGCGGCCCCGCTTTTGCACTATATGCTATGCCTTACTCGGCATCCTCGACCTCATACGAATCCGCCTCGGCTGGCTCATCGTTTGTCTCTGTCGCAGCCCCGCGTGCCTCGTCAAACGCCGCCTTCATGGTCTTGTTACCCCACGTGAGCTTGCGAATGGTAAGATCGTCGGCCTTCTTGTTGGCTAGGCGCAGATTGTTCTCGGAGGACAGCAACGCCTCCTTGGTTTTCTGCAGATGGCTAATCGTCTTGTCGATCTCATCAATCGCCGTTTGGAACTTGCGGCTCGCGATCTCGTAGTTGCGACCGAAATCGTTCTTGAACTTCTCCATCTTGGCTTCGAAGTTCGTAACGTCGATATTCTGCTGTTTGTACTCCGCCAGCTCCTGCTTATAGCGAAGCGAACCCATGGCGGCGTTGCGAAGAAGCGTGATCATGGGAATAAAGAACTGCGGGCGAATCACGTACATCTTCTCGTAGCGATAGCTCACGTCCACGATTCCCGCGTTGTAAAGCTCGCTCTCGGGCTCGAGCAGCGTGCAGAGCACCGCGTACTCACAGCCTTTCTGGCGACGATCGTGATCGAGTTTCTTAAAGAAGTCCTCGTTTTTATGCTTGGTCGCGGTCTCGTCGTTCTCGTTTTTCATCTCGAACATAATCGAAATGACCTCGTTACCGCTTGCGTCGCACTCGCGGAAGATAAAGTCGCCCTTGGTGCCCTCGGACGCATCGTTATCCTTCTCGAAGTACGCGTTAGGAAACGCCGTCATGCGCAGACGGTTAAACTCGGTCTCGCAGTGCTGCTCGAGCGACTCACCCACCATCTTGGTGGACAGGCGGACCTTCATGTCCTTAAGGCGCTCGATCTCTTCATCCTTATAGCGAATCAGGTCATCGCTCGCACGCTTGGCCTGCGCAAGCTCGAGCTCGTGTGCCGCCTTGGCCTGTTCCTCGCGAGAATCGCGCACCGCCAGCTCGCTCGTCAGTTTGGCACGCGCCTCATCGCGCTCTCGCTCCGCCGCGGCGACCGCCTCTGACAGGTTCATTTTTGCCATCAGCTCCTGCTCGCGCAGCTGGGCACGCAGGCCCTCGGCCTCTTGCTCGGACTGAGCCTTTGCGGCAGAAAACTTCTCTTGCACCTTCGCGCGATAGTCAGTAAGCGCGCGCTCGGCCTCGCTGCGAGCGGCATCGAGCTCACGCCGCGACTCTGCCGCGGCAGCGGCAAGCGCCATCTCCTGGGCCTTGTCCGCCGCGGCGAGCCTGGCCTGCAGCTCGGCAATCTGAGCGTCGCGCGCGGACAGGTCGTTTTGAGCAGCATTGCGTGCCGCCGCCTCGGCAAGCTTGGCTTCATCATCTTTGCGCCCAAGCTGCGCACGCAGGCTATCAATCTCACGCTGGAGTTCGGCATTCTCTTTTTGAGCATTAGATCGGAAGAGCACAC
>CAJMRR010000151.1 GCA_905215835.1 uncultured bacterium
CTGCCGTTTCCACACGCGCTGCCCGATCGCGCAGGGCATCTGCTCTGAGAAGCTTCCCGAGTTTAAGGAAGTTGCCCCGGGCCACTGCTGCGCCTGCCACTTCGCCGAGCCGTTCCCGATCAAGGAATCGCACATCGACTTGTAGCTGGTTGTTATCGTCCGGGCCCGCCCTGAAGTTACTTTTCAGAACGTCCTCGGACATGCAAGAAACCCCCGCTGCGCACTTCGTGCGGCGGGGGTTTCTTGCGTCCTGCGGAGTGCTCTGAAAAGTAACTTCAGGGCGGGCCCTGCGGTAACTCGGCAGGGGGAGTGCGATTCCTCGATCGCTCACTTAATCTAATAGGAAAGTTAGTGAGGCCGGAGCTTTAGCTCCGGCCTCTTTATATAAGGGCTCGGCTTTGCCGAGCCACCAAATTTGCATCAGCCCCCAGAACATTTTTGAGAACTGTGTCCGGAGTACATACTCCTAGGGCAGGAATGAGGTTGCTTTCCAACGCATTCCGCAGGGGGCGGCATTATTTTGTAGCGCGAAGCGCTGAGCAAAATAATGCCGCATGCCCGAGGACGCGTTGGAAAGCAACCTCATTCCTGCCCGAACAGGTCCGTCTGCCTGCGCATTTACAAATTCGTAAACTTTTTTGAAAAAAGTGCTTGCACAGTTCTCGAATCATAGGTTATTATCTTCCTCGTTGAACGCGCGGGTCCAACAAAACGAACCGTGAATCAACAACATAGCATGTCGGAGTGGCGGAATTGGCAGACGCGCTAGCTTGAGGTGCTAGTGACCGCTTTTTGGTCATGCGGGTTCAAGTCCCGCCTCCGACACCATCGCATTTGAGAAGCCTCTTCGGAGGCTTTTTTGTTACCGATAGACGGTGGGGTCCACGATGGAAACGCTTGAACGCAACGAGTGGGCAGACGTTGCCCAACTAGTCGAGATCACGAGCGATGCTGTCATCATCTGCGAGCTCGACGGAACCATTCTGCATGTGAATAATCGCTTACTTGGTTTGATGTGCGAGGAACGCGCCGACGTCATCGGTGGAGATGTTAAAGACGTCCTGTACTCATCCGCTTTTGAACGTGCGACGGAACATCGTCTGCCATTTGAAACTGATGGCTCAGAGAACGAATTGATGCTCAAGCTGAGTGACGGCTCCTTTATCCCCGTCTTGGTTCGTGCGGGCTCCGTAACGCCTCCACGCATCTTTGGGCGCCGCGCACCACGTGTCCTTGTGGCGCTTCATAGTATCGAGGAACAGTATTCTCACGACCGTCAGCTCAAGCGTGCTCTTTCAGAGCTTAGAGTGGCTAACAAGCGCCTCTCTGGCACGCTCTCGGTCATTATGAGTACGGTGGGCTCCGATGAGCTGCCTAGTTTGCTTGATACCGTTTTGAACCAGCTTGTAGGAACCCTTGACGCCTCGGGTGCTGCCATCTATTTTTCTGAGAGCGGCGGTTTTAAGCTACGCGGTGTTTCCAAGGAGCTGTACGACAGCTATCTGCCCGAGTTTTTGCCGTATGGCGCTGGCATTCCGACGTATGTTCTTCGCGAGTCGCGTGCCTGTCGCTTGTCGATTCAACAGGACCTTGAGGGCGATAGGGCCGCCTCCGGTATGTTCATGGACTTGGACAATCGTTCTAAGCACCTGTTGCGCGTGCAGGATATGCCTCCGTACCGCAGCGAGATCTGTCTTCCCGTTTTTTACGGTACGCAGATCCTTGGCGTGCTGGAAGTTGGTTGGAAACGCCCCCAGGCACCGCTCGCCTATGACGTTAATGTACTCGAGGTCATTTGCGATTACCTGTCTATCCAGCTGGTCGGCATGGCATCGAGCCTTCGTTCTCGTCGTACGGCCGAGCTTGGCCGCTCGCTCAATGTCTTACGTGATGAGTTGTTTACCTTTCTAGACGATTCCGCCGCGGCTACCCAGGCGGTATCGTCCGAGATCTGCAATATGCTCAACTGCCATTTTTGTCCTGTTGAGTATGACGCCAGTCTGGACTCCTACGTCATAGATTTTGAAGGCGGCAGTCGCGTTGCCTTGCCGGACGATCCCGAGAAGCTTTTCTTTTCCACGACGGCGCCGGCGGCACGTCTGGGGGCTGGCCCTGATGGCTTTGAGGCATCTGTTTTGGGCGGCACGAGTGCCGAGGACCTTAAACACGTCCGTATAACTCGCGTTGACGAATCGATGCCTATGGGAGGCTGGCTTAGGGCGCATGGTCTGCCTTGTCAAGGTCTCTACGTCGACTCCGGCATCGAGGCGGGGCGCCTGCGCTCTGAGGGTGATGGCAAACACAGTAACGACGCGATTGTTCCTGCTTCTGTTGCGAAGAGCCCGACTACGCGCGCGCTGCTGCTTCGTGATGGTAGCCAAGAGCCGATTGATGACCTTGAATATGACTACTTGGTGCACTTGGCGCATGACTTTGAACTGATCTACGAAGGCGAATCTCAAAAGCGCGAGGAGCGCCATATCGCTCAGACCCTCCAGATCGGCATGAGAAATTCCCTGGGGGATGTTCCGGGTATCGCAACCGATTCGGTGTACCTGTCTGCCACGAATTCGGCGTTGGTCGGCGGCGATTTCTATACGCTCATTCGTCTTCCCGACGACTGCGCCGTCATGATTCTGGGTGATGTGTCTGGCAAAGGCATTGAGGCCGCATCGATGTCCGCGCTCGTCAAGACGGCCCTGACGGCATATGCCTGGGAGGGCGCTGGACCGGCCCGCATGGCACGCTCCCTTAACAGCATGCTCATGGGCTTTTCGAGGGTCGAGACGTTCGTGACAGCCTTTATCGCAAAGATTGACCTTAAAGCCGGACGCGCAACGTATTGTTCGGCGGGCCATCCTCCGACCATGGTCATCAGGCCAGAGTCGATGCCGCTGGGTGGCGGCGAGTCCCGTGGGGGAGAGGTCGAGCTGCTTGGATGCCAATCGGGCGTAATCGGTGCCTTTGAGAGCATGGTGTACGAGACAGGCGTGTTTACGTTCGCCCCCGGCGACATGCTCTTCATGTATACGGATGGAACGATTGAGGCCCGCGACCGCACCGGAGCGTTCTTTGGCGAGCAGCGCTTGCGCGACCTTCTGCTTTCTGTTTCGGGGGAGGGCGTGTCGGGCATTTGCGGCAAGGTCTTGGGCGAGCTTGACCGATTTACCGAATCGGCGCTGGACGATGACATTGCATTGGTGTCCCTTGAGTTTTTACGGGGTCGTTCATAGACGACGCTGGGCGGGCTGAATCCGTACGGTTGGGGAAACGAATGCATCGAGTGGGCTTTTTTGGGGAACCATGGTCGTATGAATGAGTGGAATGACATAGCGGTTTTGACGCCACCAGGCGATATCGACATCGCCACGGTGCCTGCGCTGCGTCGGCGGTTGGATGCTTTGATTGGCCGCGGCGTGCGTCGTGTCGTCATCAACTGTCAGGCTGTTAGCTTTATCGATTCGACGGGCTTGGCATTCCTGCTTACGCGCGCTCGTGAGCTCATGAGGCGAGAAGGCCTGCTTTCGCTCGTCAATGCATCAGGTGAAGTTGTTCGCTTTTTGGAGATTGCTCGTCTTGTCGATATCCTTCATGTCGCGGGGCCGGCACGGGAGTCTATTCCCGCTATTCCGGTGGGGGAGCTGCCTCGCTGGAGTAAGAGCGTCGAGGTCCGTCAGGGTATCGAGAATCTTCCATACTACCGACATCGCATCGCCGAACTCCTTGAATCGCTTCCGTTGCGCCGTGACGAGCGCTACGATGTCGCATTGGCGTCGGGGGAGGCGCTGGGTAATGCCTATGACCATGCGGGCGGCATCGGGTGCGTCCTGACGGTTCAAGCCTATGGCGATCGCGTTGTGGTTGAGGTGCTTGATCGAGGTGCCGGCTATTCTATCGATGAAACGAGCGAGCCGGTTGCATCTGAGGAACGCGGCCGTGGTATCAAGCTTATGCGTATGCTCGTCGATAACGTGGAGGTTGCTCGTCGTACGGACGGCGCCGGCACGCGCGTGCAGATGGTGAAGCTGTTTAGCGGAGCGCTGGAATCGTGTGCCTAGCCAATCGCTTTAGCGCGTTTGGCTACTAAGAACATGCGGCAGACAAGTTTTTTGAAAAAAGTACTTGCGTCTTTTGGACAACTCGCGTAAATTAATAACCCGCAAGCGGACATGGCTCAGTTGGTAGAGCACAACCTTGCCAAGGTTGGGGTCGCGGGTTCGAGCCCCGTTGTCCGCTCCATTGCATTTCCGGACCGTTTAGGCGGTCCTTTTTCGGCGAAGTGGCCAAGTGGTAAGGCAGAGGCCTGCAAAGCCTTTACCCCCGGTTCGAATCCGGGCTTCGCCTCCAGGCAACATCCGGGCGCTCCGGCGCCCGTTTTGTTTTACATATGCGGACATGGCTCAGTTGGTAGAGCACAACCTTGCCAAGGTTGGGGTCGCGGGTT
>CAJMRR010000152.1 GCA_905215835.1 uncultured bacterium
CCGCCGACAAACACATCGGTGGCACGACCGGTAAGCGTGCGGCCGGCAAAACCGGAGTTCTCGGCGCGCGACTCATAACCGTCCTCGCCGACCGTCCAGGTGGCAGAGGGGTCGAACACGGTCAGGTCGGCAACGGAGCCCGCCTTGACCTGAACCTGGTCGAGGCCCAGAATCTCACGCGGCTTGATGGCCATGAGCTCGACCATGCGGCCCACGCTCATCTTGCCCGTGTTGACCAGCTCGGTGAGTACGAGCGACAGGGAGGTCTCGAGGCCGATCATGCCAAAGGGCGCAAGCTCGAACTCGCGGGCCTTCTCCCACGGGGTGTGGGGAGCGTGATCGGTGACGATAGCGTCGACGGTACCGTCGATGACGCCCTGACGGATGGCCTCGGCGTCCTCCTCGGTACGCAGCGGCGGATTGACCTTGAGCGAGGTGTTGTAGGTCTCGTCCAGGTCGTTCTCGGTCAGGAACATGTGGTGCGGGGTGGCCTCGCAGGTAACCTGAACGCCAGCGGCCTTACCGGCACGCACGATCTCCAGACCATGGGCGGTGGAGATGTGCTGGATGTGCAGCTTGGCACCGGTCAGCTTGGCGATCTCGATGTCGCGGGCGATCTGGAGCTCCTCGCCGGCAGCCGGCCAACCCTCGAGGGCCAGACGGGTCGAGACCTTGCCCTCGTTGATCTGGCCGTGGCCGACCAGGTCCTCGTCCTGGCAGTGGCTCATGAAGACCTTGCCGAACATCTTGCCGTAGTCCATGCAGCGACGGAGCATGCCCGCGCCCTGCACGCCGCGACCGTCATCGGTGAAGGCGACGGCGCCGTGGGCGACCATATCGCCCATCTCGGACATGGCCTCGCCCTTAAGACCGCGGGTCATGGCGCCCGACGGATAGACGCGGCAGTGACCGACCTCGGCAGCACGGGACTTGACGAACTCCACAACGGTGCCGTTATCGGTGACGGGATCGGTATTGGGCATGGAGCACACGCCGGTAAAGCCGCCCTTGGCAGCTGCGCGGGTGCCGCTCTCGATGTCCTCTTTGACCTCGTAGCCGGGCTCGCGAAGGTGAACGTGCATATCCACCAGGCCGGGGACGAGGTACTTGCCGGAAAGGTCGCGGACCTCGGCTCCCTCGGCAGCGAGATTCTCACCGACCTCGGCGATCTTGTCGCCGTCAATCAGGACGTCAACGACACCGTCAAGCTCGACGGACGGGTCGACGACGTGGGCATTCTTAAGAAGCAAGGCCATTATCGGCACCTCCAAGCAGCAGATACAGGATAGCCATACGCACGCAGATACCGGCGTAGACCTGCTCCAGGATGACGGAGCGTTGCGGGTGGTCGGCCATATAGGAGTCGAACTCGACACCGCGGTTGATGGGGCCCGGGTGGCAGATGATCGCGTCGGGCTTCATGAGCTTCTCGCGGTCCTTGGTCAGGCCGAAGAGCTTGTGGTACTCGCGAATGGTCGGGAACGGGGCACCCTCGAGGCGCTCCTGCTGCACGCGCAGCATGTAGACGACGTCCAGCTCGGGCAGGACGGAATCGAGATCGCTCGTCACGTGGTCGCAGCCCAGAACCTCGGGCGCCGGCGGCAGCAGCGTGCCGGGGGCGACGGCGTAGGTCTCGCAGCCCATGATCTTAAGGGCGGGAATCAGCGAGCCGCAGACACGGGAGTGTGAGATATCGCCGACGACGGCGACCTTCAGACCGTGGAAGTCACCCTTATGCTCCCAGATGGTGTACAGGTCGAGAAGGGCCTGCGTGGGGTGGTTGTGCTTGCCGTCACCGGCGCAGATGACGCTCGCGGGCGAGTTCTGCGTGACGATGTAGGGAGCACCGGCGTGCTTATCGCGCACGACGATGCAGTCGATCTTATAGGCGTTGAGGGTCTCGACGGTGTCGACGAGGCTCTCGCCCTTGACCGTAGAGGTCGAGGAGCCGCCAAAGTTAAGGCTGTCGGCCGAAAGACGTTTCTCGGCGAGCTCGAAGGAGCTGCGGGTGCGCGTCGAGGGCTCGTTGAACATGTTGACGATGGTCTTGCCCTTGAGCGTGGGGACCTTCTTGATCGCACGCTCGTTGACCTCGGAGAACGCCTTGGCGGTCTCGAGGATGAGCTTGATGTCCTCTTCGGAGTACTCGGTAATGTCGATCAGGTGCTTATGGTTGAACGCCACGGTACTACTCACCTCCCAGCGGCGCAGAACCCACGTGGGAGCCCGGCGCGACGTCGTTGATCTCGACGGCGGTGTGGCCGTCGACTTCCTTCATATATAGATGCACGTTCTCCTCATGCGACGAGGGAACGTTCTTGCCGACAAAGTCCGGCGAGATGGGGAGCTCGCGGTGGCCGCGGTCAACGAGGACTGCCAACTCAATGCGGCTCGGACGGCCCAGGTCCATGACGGCGTCGAGAGCGGCGCGGATGGTACGGCCCGTATACAGGATGTCGTCCACCAGCACGACGCGCTTGCCGTCGACGCTAAAGGGAATGTTGGTGGCGTGGATCGCGGGAGCGAAATTGGTCGCATAGTCATCGCGGTAGAAGCTGATGTCGAGGCTGCCGAGCGGAACTTCGACGCCCTCAATCTCCTTGATCTCCTCGGCGAGCTTCTTTGCCAGAAGGTCGCCGCGCGTGACGATGCCGACCAGAGCGAGGTCTTCACAGCCCTCGTTGCGCTCGAGAATCTCGTGCGCGATGCGGGTCATCGCTCGATTGACGGCGGTCTCGTCCATGATGACCGCCTTGGGGGAAGTCGTGCCCATCGATCTCCTTCCTCACATGTCTTGACTGCTGACACAGTCAAAAAAATAGATGCCCGACCGCTCAAAGCGGACCAGACACCCACAGGAAGGGCTGCTCATTGGCAGCTATGTAATTCCATGTGGGTATCTCGTACCCCTTTAATGGTCAAGGGATAGTGTAGCCAACCTCGAACTTAATTGCGAGCATAAATACAGAGCAATCCGTAAACGGAGCCCAATGCTCAATAAACCTATATATATTTGTGGGACGAGCTTGAAAACGTACGCACGAGCTGGCATAATCCCCTCTGCTGCACGCAAATCGGATCTACGTCCAGGGCCGTGGCGTGAGCACTATCGCCAAAAGAGAAATATCTCTGTGTAGATTACGCACAGGGAGCTGCTTCTGTGCTATAGTTCAGGCTTGTTTGTTAACGCGACATGTTCGTTTGTCGCCCAAGGAGGGTCAGTTATGTCCAAAGTTTGCGAAGTTTGCGGTAAGCACCCCGTTGCCGGTCGCTCCATCAGCCACTCTCACCGCGTCACCAACCGTAAGTTCCGCCCCAACATCCAGCGCGTCTACGTCGTCGTCGATGGTCACCGTCGCAAGATGAACGTTTGCTCCACCTGCCTCAAGTCCGGCAAGGTTGCGCGCTCCTAAATAAGGTCTTACCAACAAGTACCTCGGACTCTCCGGGCCAAAGACCTCGCGTTCACATAGAACTTACCAAAGGCGCCCTCCCCTACGGAGGGCGCCTTTTTGTACTCATTGGGGACAGACTTACATGAGTGAAAGCACTCATGTAAGTCTGTCCCCAATGAGCGGGGCGATGCGCAGGGCAGATAGATTTAGTTGAAACGGTTCATTTGATTGAAGCGTTTTAGTTTGTCTTTTACGGGAATCTGCCCGTTCACCGAATTATTTCTTGCTATCATGCATCTTGTAGGGTAAATCTCCGATCGCAAGGAGACACAAATGGTGAAAAAGTCACCGGAAAACACTACTCCCGCCATCGTGGACAACGTGGAGGCGCTTGAGGCCAAACTCAAATCTATGCGTGAGGCCCAGGCTAAATTCGCTGAGTACACTCAGGAGCAGGTAGACAAGATCTTCTACGAGGCTGCTATGGCCGCCAACAAGGCTCGTATTCCTTTGGCCAAGCTCGCCATCGAGGAGACCGGCCGTGGCGTTCTCGAGGACAAGGTCATCAAGAACCACTACGCCGCTGAGTACATCTACAACGCTTACAAGAACACCAAGACCTGCGGTGTCATCGAGCGCGACGACGCTTACGGCATCACCAAGGTCGCCGAGCCGATCGGTATCGTTGGCGCTGTCATCCCGACCACCAACCCGACCTCCACGGCCATCTTCAAGACGCTCATCTGCCTGAAGACCCGTAACGCCATCATCATCTCCCCGCACCCGGCAGCCGCCAAGTGCACCATCGCCGCCGCCAAGCTCGTTCTCGACGCAGCTGTCAAGGCCGGTGCTCCTGAGGGCATCATCGGCTGGGTCGACAAGCCGTCCATCGAGCTGACCAACATGGTCATGCGCG
>CAJMRR010000153.1 GCA_905215835.1 uncultured bacterium
GGTCTTGCCGCCGGTCACAGCCAAAAGGCCAGACTTCTTGTTCATCATCTCGTCGACCTCGTCGAAGGTGTAGCCGCCTTCGCGCTGCAAGTAGCACACGGTAGCGGGGTCGATGGAACCGCAGCGGGTGCCCATCATGACACCGTCGAGCGGGGTGAGGCCCATGGTGGTGTCCATGCACTTGCCGTCCTCGATGGCGCACAGGGAAGCGCCGGAGCCGATATGGCACACGACGACCTTGCGGGCCTCGCCGTTGGTCATCTCTGCGACCTTCTTGGAGATGTAACGGTAGCTGGTGCCGTGGGCGCCGTACTTACGGATGTGCAGCTTGTCGCAAACATCCTTGGGCAGGGCGTAAGTCTTGGCGACCTCGGGCATGTTGAAGTGGAAAGCGGTGTCGTAGACCGTGACGTTGGGCAGGTCGGGATACTGCTCCAGGCAGTACTCGATAACGTTGGCCTCGGGGTTGTTGTGCAGCGGCGCCAGCGGGGCGACCTCGCGGATCTTGGCGAGAACGTCCTCGTCGACGAGGGAGGAGTCGCCAAAGTACCAACCGCCCTGAACGATGCGATGGCCAATACCCTCGATCTTGACGCCGTTGGCCTCGAGGTCCTTCAGGACGACCTCGATGGCGACCTTGTGGTCGGGGAACTCGATGTTCTCGGTCACCTTCTTGGAACCGTTGGCAGCGTGGGTGAAGGTACCGCCGGTAAAGCAGACGCGCTCGCAGGAGCCCTTTGCGGACACCTTGTGGGACTTGGTATCGATGACCTGATACTTAAGGGTCGAAGATCCTGCGTTGACGACCAGAACGTTCATGTGTCTCCCTACTAACAGGCGGTGTGGCGCCGCCAGGTTACATACGTTTCAATAATAAACCCAAACGCCCTCGCGCTCGGGTTTATTGCGTTGATATATAAGTTATCGGAGCCTAAATGCTCATGTCCTTTGGCTTGTAAGACGAAAGAGCGCGGGGATATACGCCAAGGAAGAAATCCCAAGTGCAACAAGCAATACGACTCGAATGCCTGCAACGCTACTCAACACAGCGTTGAGCAGATAGAAAAGAACGGCACCCACCGCCACCATCTGGCTTTGAACCGAAATCAGTGAACAACGCATCGAAGAATCGGCAGCATTTTGGAAAACTGAGTATTTGATTGGGGCAAACAACGAGTACGCAACCGTCTGCAGCACATAGAACACGGGCAGCAAATTAGCCGGAGTAAGGGGGATCAAAAACAAAGCTGTCAATACTAAGCGAATGATGCCGCAAATACGCGCAAAACGGCCCTTGTCGACATGAGCAATCACACTGGGCACAATAAGCCCCATGGAGGCCGAGGCAAGGAGCTGGACCGCAATGGTCACACCCGAAGCGACGGCATTCATTCCGCGGCCCGCAAGCAGCAGTGAGAAAAAGTCTTCCAGGGCGACAAAAGCAAATGCCTGAGAACAGTCCATGATGAACGCTGAACGAAGAATGCCATTACACGCAATAGCGGCACCGATCATCTTCGGGCTAATTCCACGCTCAGGTGTCCCCGCAGTGCTCCCTCTTTGCATCTCAGGAATGCAGACAACGACAACCAACGTCAACACCATTGCGATGATATCTGCCGAAAGACCAATGAGATATGCACCGACAGACGAAATGAAACCGCCCACGCAAGCGGAGATGGCATAAGAGGCATAGAAAGCAAATCGCTCAACGACATTAAGTCTTACGAGCTGGTCCTGAGAGACGCTGTCGATGTAAATCGCTTCGATGGATCCGCTCACACATGCAACGGCAAAACCTTTAAGAGCAAACGCACCGATTAAAAGCAGAGGAGAACGGACGAGAAGCAGGGCGGCGTAGTATCCAAGCATTCCCACGACGCCAACGAGGCCGCTTGTCTTTCGTCCAAACCTATCAGCAATATAGCCAGTGGGAACTTCAAGGATGAACTTGCTCACTTGATATGCAATCATCATGCTAGAAATCGCCACCATCGAGAATCCGACGAATTCAAGGTAAACCGTCAGAAAATACAAGATGGTGCTGAAGTTCGACAGAAAAACGAACGTCATATAAAGCAAAACCGTACGGTTTTTCATGCTCCGCCCTCCAAGAGTCAACAATCTAAATCGGAATCTTGGAAAAGCATGAGGGCAAAGCCGTCAGTCATGTGTTACAAGGCGTCAACATTCACTTGACGACACGAGGCCAAATGGCCTCACGAAGCAAGATGACGCAATAGGTGAAGAAATACCGTCTGGTGTCGATCGGTCCAGGCATTTTGTCGATAGCAAAAGTAGATGGGCAAGGCTACGTCATGCGAGCCTTCAATAGAGTACTCGCTCACTTCCGACCCATCTGATGCGAGAGAAGAGCCAGAAAAACCCAATATCAATCCCCCGGCTTGAAGAAACTCAGCCTGCGCTCTGTTTCCGTATTCGACGTCGCGGAAGCGGAAATTAACCAGCTGAGCTTCGGGGCATTGATTGATCGCATTGAGACAGGGCGACAAATTAATGGGAACAGCTAACCTGCCGCCCAGTAACTCACGAACGGTCATAGCACCCACAGATTGATGACCCGCTGGGCACGAAAGAACCTTGAGCTCCTTTTCACCCAAGTATTTCGAAGAAAGGACACTGTCCCTTGGTTCCTCAAATGAGATGGCCGCATCCGAAATGCCAAGCACAAGTGATTCAAAGCATGTTGCCGTTGGCTGATGCCACACATCAAGATGAATCTGAGGGTGCGAGCTTTCAAACGAGTCGTACCAGTTTTCGGAAAAAAGGCGCCCCCGCCCGTGAAGACAGGGGGCGTAAAGACGGAAATGGCCGTCGGGCGAAACGCCGCCGTTCCCCGATTGAGCGTACTTTTTGAGATCGTCGACTTGTGCCAGGATCACGCGCGCACGACGCGCAAATTCTCTGCCCGCCGGAGACAAAACAGCCTCCCCCGCCAATCGGTTGAGCAAAACGATCTGATACTCAGATTCCAACTTTTTGATTGCCGACGAAACGGCCTGCGGACTCACATGAACGGCGCGAGCTGCTTTGCGCACGCCACCATAGTTCGCTACCGCTTGAAGGTATTCGAGTTGAGAAAGCTGCATAGATTACTCCAAAGGCAGCCAAGTCGACGGACTACGCGCCCTCAGATGAGGTTCTCGCCCAGGTTTTTGCCGCCGAGGACGTGCATGTGGAAGTGCATGACGGTCTGGCCAGCGTTGACGCCCTTGTTGGAGATGACGCGGAAACCGTCCTCCAAGCCCTTGGCCTTAGCGACCTCCTGGATGGCGTGAGCCATGGCGCCCATGGTCTCGGCCGGCACGTTATCGGCGATATCGCTGTAGTGCTTCTTAGGGATCACGAGCGTGTGGACCGGCGCCTGGGGGTTGAGGTCGTCGAAGGCGATGACCTGGTCGTCCTCATAGACAACGGTCGAGGGGATCTCGTGGTTGGCAATTTTGCAGAAGATGCAATCGCACATGGTTGGTTCCTTTCTCACAGACCAAGGTAATTATATTTGGTCGGGATGGTTAGAACGAGAGGTTGTCGTCCGTGTTGGCGGCTTCCCCGTCGGCGAGCACGTCGTTGCCGTCGACGTCCTTAAGAAGCACCGAGACCTTCTGCTCGGCATCGGACAGGCGGGTGCGCAGGCTCTTGAGGAGCTCGACGCCGCGGGTATAGCTCTCGAGCGACTCCTCGAGCTCCATATCGCCCGACTCCAAGCTGCGAATGATGAGCTCCAGCTCCTGCGAGGCCTGCTTGTACGTAAGCTGCTCGACCGGGGTCTTCTCTGCCATATCTGTTTCCTTTCCTAAAGGTTTATCGCTGTGAAACGCGGCCTACTCGACCGTATTGACCGTTGCCGCCACGTTGCCGTCTGCCATGCGTACACGAATGGCGTCGCCGGGCTTAAAGGTCTTGGCGCTCGTGGCCACGCCATCATCGCTGTACGCGATGGAATAGCCGCGGGCAAGCACTTTGAGCGGCGACAGAGCATCGAGCGAGGCTGCCGCACGGCCCAGGTCGGACGCGGGCTTGCTGAGCATCGTGCGCCCCTGATGCTCCAGGCGGGAGCTTGCAAGCGTGAGCGCATGGCGCTTGCCATCGAGTCCTGAGGTGCTTGCGATCAAGCGCTCGGGCAGACGTTCAAAGTTGGAGCGGAATGTCCCGACCGAGCGCGCTATGGCACCCGAAAGGCGATCGGCGGTCAGCGCAAGCTCCGATTCGCGACGCTCGACCATAAATGTGGGGTCATTGAGGCACGGGCGGCATGCGGCGGCATCGAGCGCA
>CAJMRR010000154.1 GCA_905215835.1 uncultured bacterium
ATAATGTCAGCCGCCTCGCAGGGCTCGACCATGTCTCGACGGTCCAAGCCGCTCGCATAGGCGCACAAAAGTTCAAACACGCGAGCCTCGGCGTCGCTTCTGGGCTTGGGCTTGCAAACGTTGTCGCAGCAACGCTCGGCACCTGTCCCTGCCACACCCGGCAGCACATCGCGAGCCATACGCGCGAGCATACGCACCGTGCCCTGGCTGCGCGAAAGCGGCTGCAGGTCGGCGTCGTCGAGACGCGCTACCATGTCCGAAAACAGCATCTGGCGCTGCAGGTTGTCGACGAAACCGCGCCCGTCGCCCAAAAGCTCCCAAAGCGAGCGAAGCCACGATGTAGGCGTCTTGTAGTCAATACCCAGCGAAACGCCGGCTTCCGCCGCATCATGACGGCACAGGTCGAGCTCGGCAAACGCTGGCGCCAGCAGCACGGCGCGCCCATGGCGGGCAACAAGGTCGGCGAGCAGCGCCGCCTCGGCATCGCTCAAATCCGTGCCGGCATTGGTGGTATAGATTCGAACAGGCATGGTCCTCCGCTCAAACTGTTCGCAATAATCAATGCATCCATCCTACCCGCCCACGCGGACAGATTTGCCCCACGCCAACAGATTTCCTCCGTCCCCAAGGGATCAAAAAACCGCCCCCGGAGGGACGGTTCTGCGTAATTCGTTTTTGCCGCTGGCCTACTCGCCATCCTCCAGTTTGATGAGGATCTTGCGATAGCCACCGTACTCGCCATTAAGCGCCTTGGACACGCGGCTCACCGTGGTGGACGAAGCGCCGGTGCGGGCCTGAACCTCAACATAAGGCTCGCCCTCATCCAGATAACGCGCAACCTGCAGGCGCTGAGAAAGATCGCAAATCTCGCGCGGTGTGCAGATATCGGTTAAAAACGCCTGGATATCGTTCTCGTCATCCAAAAGACTAAATGCGTGGACCAGCTGCTTGACATCAGGCTTGTCAAACATGTTCTCGATATTCATCGATCACCGCCAAACCCGCCAAAAGGCATCGAAGTTGATACTGACATCGGGCATCGTTCGCCCGTTCTATGCAATAGGGCAACGCCTGTGGCTTTTGCCCGTAGCAGTTTAGCACACCACCAAACTAAAGCGGCAAAACTCTCTGCCAGCGGCGCGTTTTCTAGGACGAACGCCGTTTTGAAACCGAATGCGCACGCAAGCTCCACGAATATCTGAGACAATGGGCGCCCAAACAGGACCGTGCCCCGCACCCATCCAAGTTGCAAAGGCATGTGCCCCTTACGCTCCCTCACCACGCCATGCGCAAGAAAGGATTCACACCATGCGCTTTATGCTTAACTGGCTCTTTACCTCGATCGCCATCGCGATCGCCACGTTCCTCGTTCCCGGCATCCAGCCCTTCGGTTTTGCCGAGGCCTGGGTCTGTTTCGCCTTCGTGGGACTGTTCCTGAACATCGTCGATTCGCTCGTCAAGCCGTTCCTGACGGTCATCTCGCTGCCGCTCACGATCATTACGCTGGGTATTTTTCAGCTTGTGGTCAACAGCTTTATGCTCGAGCTGGCCAGCTACCTGTCGGTCAATCTGCTGGGCGCGGGTATCTCCATCGCCAGCTTTGGATCGGCCTTTATGGGCAGCATCCTGGTGTCCATCATGCGCAGCATCCTCGACAGCATCGCCGAGGGCTAAAACGACCATTCCGGCCGCGCCCGTCTCAACAGCCCAAAACGAAGGCCGCCCATCGCAAAAAAATGGGCGGCCTTCTTATTTGCCAAGTCTCAAAGGGCGAGAGAATCTGCCATTTCCACCCTGTCCCCACATGGCAGGTGGGGCTAGATTACGTAGTCGTAGCCGTCGTTGGGGGCGACGAGCGCATCGAGCGTCACGCCGTCGAGGTAGTCGTTGATGAGCTTGTCCAGATTCTTCCACACGTCGAGCGTGGGGCACTCATCAGATCGCGAGCAACCCTTGCAGTCGCCATCCAGACAGGCGACCGGCGCCAAGCTGCCCTCGGTCAGGCGCAAGATCTCGCCCACCGTGTACTGCTCGGGCGGGCGTGTGAGCACATAGCCGCCGCCCTTGCCGCGCATGCCCGAGAGCATATTGGCGCGCACGAGCGTCGCCAGAATATTCTCGAGGTACTTCTCCGAAATACCCTGACGTGCCGCAATCTCTTTAAGCGGGATGCGACCGGCCGCTTGGTGCTCGGCCAGATCGACCATAACGCGCAGGGCATATCTGCCCTTAGTAGAAACCAACATATAATAGTGCTGCCTTTCGGTCTTTTAGTCCGTTGAAATTCTAGCCGAAAAATTGGCTTTGAAAATACCCGTTCCGGTCAAGATGGTTAATCAACTTGCAATAAACTCCTATTTCCTATTGCATTACTAGGCTTTAGTGTCTAGTATGCTTCCCAACAGCAAAACGAACAACCTATAAGGTTTGTGGGTTTCGCTGCTACACACACCGTAAAACCACACGGTATCCAGTCATTTGAACACTTTGGAGGTTCACCATGAGCAATGTTTACACGTCCATCGATCAGCTTATCGGCCACACCCCGCTTCTGGAGCTCACCCACTTTGAGGCCGACGAGGACCTCAAGGCCCGCGTGCTCGTCAAACTGGAATACTTCAACCCCGCCGGGTCCGTCAAAGACCGCGTCGCCAAGAACATGATCGACGAGGCCGAGAAGGCCGGCAAGCTCGTGTGCGGCGGCGACTACACCATCATCGAGCCCACGAGCGGCAACACTGGCGTCGGTATCGCCTCGGTGGCGGCGGCCCGCGGCTACAAGGTGATCATCACCATGCCCGAGACCATGTCCGTCGAGCGCCGCAAGCTGATGCAGGCATACGGTGCGCAGCTCGTGCTCACCGACGGCTCCAAGGGCATGAAGGGCGCTATCGCCAAGGCGGAGGAGCTGCAGAAGGAGACTCCCAACAGCATCATCGCCGGCCAGTTTGTGAACCCCGCCAACCCCGCCATTCACAAGGCCACGACCGGACCCGAGATCTGGGACGACACCGACGGCAAGGTCGACATCTTCGTCGCCGGCGTCGGCACCGGCGGCACCGTGACCGGCGTGGGCGAGTTCCTCAAGGAGCAAAACCCCGAGATTCAGGTCGTCGCCGTCGAGCCCGCCACCTCCCCGGTGCTCTCCAGGGGCCAGGCCGGCCCGCACAAGATCCAGGGTATCGGTGCCGGCTTTGTGCCCGACGTCCTCGACACCCAGGTCTACGACGAGATCATCCCCGTCGAGAACGACGACGCCTTTGCCACCGGCCGCGCCGTGGGCCACAAGGAGGGCGTGCTCGTGGGCATTTCGTCCGGCGCTGCCGTGTGGGCCGCACTGCAGCTGGCCAAGCGCCCCGAGAACGAGGGCAAGACCATCGTGGCGCTGCTCGCCGACACCGGCGAGCGCTACCTGTCCACGGCACTCTTCCAGGACTAGAGCTCTCGTTCTTAGAACGAGTCCAAGGCACGCCGGTCTCCCCTCTCTTCTGGCAGCCTGAGCTCATCCCAACAGGGTGTCCCACAGGACGCCCGAACTTGCTACAATGTCTGCGGCGCGGAACCAGCCTCCCGCGCCGCTTTTCTTTTTTGGCCACATGCCACCAAGGAGAACCTCCCCATGCACAACAAGCGCGTGCTCGTCGCCATGAGCGGCGGCGTCGATTCCAGCGTGACCGCGTATCTGCTCAAAAGTCAGGGTTACGAATGTGTCGGTGCCACCATGCGCCTCACCTGCCCCGCGCCCGATCCCACCACGGGCATGAGTAAGGTCGACCGCGACATCGCCGATGCAAAGGCCGTCGCCGAGCGCCTGGGGATACCCCACCATGTACTCGACCTGCAGCAGACCTTCGACCGCAATGTTATCGAGCGCTTCGTGACCGCCTACCAGGAAGGGTTGACGCCCAATCCGTGCATCATCTGCAACCGCCATATTAAGTTTGGCGCGCTGCTCGATGCGGCACTCGATATGGGCTGCGACTACATCGCCACGGGTCACTACGCCAAAACGGACCAGGCGTCCGACGGCACCTGGCAGCTGCACCGCGGCGAGGACCCCAAGAAGGACCAGAGCTACTTTTTGTATTCGCTCACGCAGGAGCGGCTGTCGCGCACAATCTTTCCGCTGGCCGGGCTGGACAAAGAGCGCGACGTGCGCCGCATTGCCACCGAGCGGGGCTTCATCAACGCCAAGAAGGCCGAGAGCGAGGACATCTGCTTTATCGCGGACGGCGACTACGCGGGCTATATCGAGCGCCGCTGCGGACATCCCGCTGCACC
>CAJMRR010000155.1 GCA_905215835.1 uncultured bacterium
CCGCGCCACTACATCATGCGCTCCAGCTGGGTCATCGGCGAGGGGCACAACTTCGTCAAGACCATGAAGGCGCTGTCCGACCGCGTCGCCGACCCCGAGGACGGGCTCGAGCGCATCACCGTGGTCGACGACCAGCTGGGCCGACTGACCTTCACGTGCGACATGGCGGAGGCCATCTTCCACGTGCTTGATTTGAAGGCCCCCTACGGTACCTACGACTGCACCGGCTCCGGCTCCGTCAAGTCCTGGGCCGACATCGCCCGCGCCGTCTTCGAGGCCGCCAACGGCAACGGCGAGAAGGTCGTGCCGGTCAGCACCGCCGACTACTACGCGAGCGCCGCGGGCCCCATCGCCCCGCGCCCGGTCCACTCCGCGCTCGACCTGTCCAGGCTCGAGTCGGTCGGGTTCCACATGCCCGACTGGGAGGAAGAGCTGGGGGAGTACCTCAAGACGCTCTAGCCGCTATTAACTTTTCGAGAGCAAAAGCCGCCGCTTGTTAACGGCGGCTTTTCTTGTTGGTGGCTATCTACGCAGTGGTGCCAATAGTATTTTGCGGAAGATCTACCTCTCGCTTGGCGTGGTGGCGGACCTGCCAGGCTGGTCGTCGTAGGCGTATTTGCTGTACACGTTGACCTCCCACTGCTTTTTTTCGACCTTTGCCACGGAATCGAGGATGAATCCGGTTGCAAGGCTCAGGCCGCACAGGAACATAAACGACGCGGCGAGCATGGCGGTGGGGAAGCGCGGAACGAGGCCGGTCTGGAAATACTCGACAACGATGGGCGTGCCCAGGGCGAGGCCGATCACCGCAAACAGAAGCGCAACCAGGCTGAAGAACTTCAGCGGGCGGTAGTCCTTGAACAGCGTGCCGATCATCGCGACGACTTTAATGCCGTCGCTCATGGTATTGAGCTTGGACTCGGAGCCTTCCGGACGGTCGCGGTACTCGATGGGCACATCTTTGATGCGCCAGCGGTGGTCGACAGCGTGAATCGAGAGCTCGGTTTCGATCTGAAAGCCCTCGGAAAGCACAGGGAAGGTTTTAACGAACGGGCGACTCATGGCGCGGTAGCCGGTCATGACGTCATCGAAGCTGTAGCCATAGATCCACTTGATCATGGCACGTACCAGGTTGTTGCCAAAGCCGTGGAAGGCACGTTTGTTCTCCTCGGCATAGGTGCCGTTGGAAAGACGGTCGCCCACGGTCATGTCGGCCGTGCCGTTGAGGATGGGCTCGCAGAGGGCTTTGGCCGCCTCGGCGGGGTAGGTGTCATCGCCGTCGACCATCAGGTAACAATCGGCATCGATGTCGCGAAACATCTGACGGCACACGTTGCCCTTTCCCTGACGCGGCTCAAAACGCACCGTGGCGCCGTGCTCGGTGGCGATGCGTGAGGTATCGTCCGACGAGTTATTGTCATAGACATAGACCGTCGCCTGCGGAAGCTCGCGGTGAAAGTCGTCGATGACCTTACCAATCGTGAGCGCTTCGTTGTAGCAGGGGATGATGACGGCGATGGATTCAGAATTCACTCAATGCTCCTTATACATTCAATCCTTGAAAGTATAGCCGTTTGCGCCTGACATCCTAAGATGTGGGATAGTTCTCCAGTTTTGCTGCGCGAATCATTTACTTTGCTGTCGGGTCTATACTGTACGTTTGTCAACGATTACGTGTAAGGGAGTTGCATCCGTGTCGGATCAGACAAAGCAACAAGAAACTCGCAGCCTGCCTGCGACGTTTGCTAAGAATGAATTTGAGAAGGATGCGTTTATCCTTCGCCAGCTGGTTACCAAGGATTTTAAAATCAAGTATCGCCGCAGTGTTCTGGGCGTCGCATGGTCGGTGCTCAATCCGCTGCTGATGATGATCGTCATGGCCATCGTGTTCTCGACGATTTTTGGCCAGGGCCGCAATGGCTCAATGACACCCGAGATGTACCCGCTGTACTTGATCGTGGGTAACATTACCTTTGCCGTCATGTCCGAGTCTACGAACCAGGCCCTGACGTCGATCGTGGGTGCTGCCCCTTTGCTCAAGAAAGTTAAGGTGCACCGCTGGGTCTTCCCGGTGCAGAAGGTGCTCTTCTCGCTAGTCAACTTTGCCTTCTCGCTGGTTGCCGTCGCCATCGTTATGCTGTGGTTCCGCGTTATGCCTTCTTGGCACCTGATTCTGCTGCCGGTTTGCCTGCTGCTGCTTATGTGCTTCTGCATGGGCCTGGGCATGATGCTCTCTGCCCTTACGGTCTTTTTCCGCGACGTTATGCATCTGTGGAGCGTCATCATTACGGCGTGGACTTACATTACGCCCATCTTCTGGACGACTGACTATATTGCGCAAATGCCGCATCTCGTGCGTATCTTGATGTATGCGAACCCCATGTACAACTACCTGCAGTTTATGCGCGATATCTTCCTGTTCCAGACTACGCCCTCGCTTATGACGTTTGGTATGTGTGTCGCTTGGGCGGTCCTTGCGCTTGTTATTGGCTACACCGTGTTCCATAAGTCCGAGCGCAAATTTATCCTCTACATCTAAGGAGTGCTGTGATGACTGAATCTGTTGTTGATTACAGCGAGCAGCCTCTGGCTGTCGAGGTCGACGACGTCACCATGATCTTTAACATGGCGTCCGAGTCGCTGACCAACCTCAAGGAGTACTTCATCAAGCTTGCCAAGCACGAGCTGTTCTTTGAGGAGTTTAGGGCACTTAAGCACATCTCGTTCGATATTCATCGCGGCGAGGTCATGGGCCTGGTCGGTACCAACGGCTCTGGCAAATCCACGATGCTCAAGATTATCGCCGGTGTGCTCGAGCCCAGCGAGGGCAGCGTTAAGGTGCACGGCAACATCGCGCCTCTGATTGAGCTTGGCGCCGGTTTTGACCCCGAGCTGACCGCCCGCGAGAACATTTATTTGAACGGCGCGCTGCTCGGCTATACCAAGGAGTTCATCGACGCCAATTTTGACGGCATTATTGAGTTCGCTGAGCTGCAGAATTTTGTCGATATGCCGCTTAAGAACTTCTCTTCAGGCATGGTGGCGCGTATCGCCTTTGCAATCGCGACGATTACCGAGCCCGATATTCTGATCGTTGACGAGACGCTGTCCGTCGGTGACGTGTTTTTCCAGCAGAAGTGCGAGGACCGCATCCAGCACTTTATCCAGAGCGGTGACGTGACGGTTCTGTTCGTTTCGCACTCCATGGAGCAGGTTGAGCGCATCTGCCAGCGTGCCGTTTGGATTGAGAAGGGTGACCTTCGCATGGACGGCCCAGTCGATGAGGTCTGTAAGGCGTATCGCGAGCAGTTCAACTAGGTTATAATTTCTTGTGCCTAACAGGCTTGCGCTTGCTTGGGCGTGCGGTTATTTGCTCCATTAGCTCAGTTGGATAGAGCAGGGGACTTCTAATCCCAAGGTCGACGGTTCGAATCCGCCATGGAGCACCATCGTTTATTAGGCCCAGACCGCTTGGTGGTCTGGGCTTTTTTCATCTTGTGTGTTGCTGGAGCCGAGCGCGAGCAAGCCGCTGCTGTTTGTTGGGGTTGGCATTTTACTTTTCGAGATGCTCTTTCAGCAGCTCCAGCGCGTGGGCGTAGCCCTGGAGGCCTTCGCCGGTGATGGTGGCGAAGCAGGCCAGACGGGCGTAGCTCACCTGGCGGAAGTCTTCGCGGGTCTCGACGGCGCTAATGTGGACCTCCACAGCCGGGATGGCGATGGCTTTGAGGGCATCCAAGATGGCCACGCTTGTGTGCGTGTAGGCGGCCGGGTTGATGACGATGCCGTCGACTTTGCCGTAGGCCTCCTGGATCTTGTCGACGATGCTGCCCTCGTGGTTAGACTGGAAGACCTCGACCTCGTCGAAGCCCTGTGCAGCGCCCGCTTCCTGGCAGATCTGCACTAAGCGGTCGTAGTTGTCGCTGCCATAGATGCCCGGCTCGCGAATGCCGAGCATGTTGAGGTTGGGGCCGTTGATGACGAGTGCTTTCATGGTTGCTTCCTTTGCGATTGAAAAACCACCACAAAGGTGCCTGTCCCCTTTGTGGTGGTTTTGGTTAGAGAGCGGGTGGGAGGGTGTCGAGGAGGGCATGGGCGGTGTTGGCGGCGCAGTCGCGTGAGTCGATGATGTAGTCGGCCCAGGCGCGGTAGCGCGGCATACGCTGCTCGGCCAGCTTGTCGATGCCGTCGCGCGCGGTGATGGGGCGGCCCTTGTGGGCGAGCTCGTCGAGCTTGCGGTTGAGCATCACGATCTGGCTGTTTTGGTGCAGCAGAGGGTA
>CAJMRR010000156.1 GCA_905215835.1 uncultured bacterium
GACCCGCCCTATGCTTTTGGTGCCGAGCCGGTCGAGGAACTGCTGCAGAACCTGGCTCAGCAGGGTCTGCTTGCACCTGGCGCTTATGCCCTGTTTGAGGATGCTGCCGCCGATGCGGGCACGCATCCGGCAGGCTTTGAGACTGTACGTGAGAAGCGCTACGGCATTACCTCGGTCGACCTGCTTCGTTGGGTCGGCGATGACGACGGTGAGGACGATAGTGCCGTCACCGATGCCGATAACAACGATGCCACGACGTTTCAGGAGGACGCCCATGAATGACACCATCAACCGCGTGATCGTCCCGGGCACCTTCGATCCCATCACGTTTGGCCATATCGATGTGATCCGCCGCGCCCGCCGCATCTTTCCCAGTGTGATCGTCGCTGTTGCAGAGTCGCAGGGTAAAAACGGTGTGGGCACCACGTTTATGCTCGATGAGCGCGTGGCGCTGGCCCGCGAGGCGCTCGGTAATATCGACGGCGTCGAAGTCCTGCCCTTTACCGGCCTCTTGGTCGACTTCGCTCGTGAGCAGGGGGCGGGGGCCGTGGTCAAGGGCCTGCGCGCCATGACCGACTTTGAGTATGAGCTGCAGCAAGCCGACCTCAATTATCGCTTGGATAGCGAGCTGGAGTCCATCTTTGTCATGAGTGCTCCGCAGTACGGTTACATCTCGAGCTCGGTCGTTCGCCAGATCGCCTCGCTCGGCAGCGATGTATCGACGTTTGTGCCGCCCAACGTGGTCGAAGCGCTCAGACATCGCTTTTCGTGACGTTTTTTATTGCCTGGTGGCATGTGGTAAACTAGCACGATGATATGTTACCTATGAAAGGAGACCGGATGCCGGGCGAGAATTTTCCTGGCGATAGGATCGTCAGCTTGGTCGATGAGCTCGAAGGGCTGATCGAGGAAGCCAAGCCGCCTTTCGGCAAGAACGCTCAGTTCAAGGTCATCGACGCCGACGTGTTCTTCAATATCCTCGACGAGATCCGCATGAGCTATCCCGAGGAGTGGCAGAAGTCCCGCCGTATCCTTAAGGAGCGCGAGGAGCTTATGGCTTTCCGCCGCCGCTCAGGCTGATTCCATCATCGCCGACGCTCAGCAGCAGGCCCTCACCATTGCCGGTGAGCAGGAGATCGTCCGCCTTGCGCAGCAGCAGGCCGACGACATCCGCGATCGTGCCCAGCAGTACGAGCGCGAGACGCGTTATGCTGCCGAGGACTACGCGGAGCAGGTCTTTACGCACCTGGAGGAGAACCTCAAGAGCCTGACTGGCACCGTTACCCGTTGCCGTCAGCAGCTCAACGAGGGTGCCGCCCAACAGAATGGTCAGTGGTAATGGCTGAGTTTCCGAGCGTTACCGTCGATCTTTCCGAGCAGCTCGAGTTTCCTGGAGATTCGTATCCGCTGACCGGTAAGGTCGATGTCGCCACCTACACGGTGGGCGAGAAGGAGTACCAGCTTCAGGACGGCATCGACTACGACGTTGTCTTTACCAATGCCGGTACCGGTGTCTTGCTCACGGGCATGGTCCGCGCGCACGCCACCGGCGAGTGCGACCGTTGCCTGGAGCCCGCCTCGTTTGATATCGCCGGCGAGATCGAGGAGTTCTACCTCTTTGAGGAGCCCGAGGATCCCGAGGCCTACGAGGATGGCTACGAGCTCCTGTGTGAGGACCGCATCGTCGATCTGGGTGAGCCCATCAACGACGCGGTCGTCATGGACACGCCGTTTGTGGTGCTCTGCAAGCCCGATTGCCGCGGTCTGTGCCCCACATGCGGTTGCAATCTCAACGTGGAGCAATGCGATTGTGCTGCCCAAGCCGAGGTCGAATGGGCCGAAGCCACGGAAAATCCATTTGCAGCATTGAAGAATCTCAAGCTCGATGAGTAAAACTGTGGTAGTATCGCTACTTGCGCGTAATCGCCACACTGGATAGTTCATAAGGAAGGTCACTATGCCCGTACCTAAACAAAAGCAGGGTCGTATCCGCACTCACACCCGTCGTTCCGCCAACATGAAGATCTCGGCTGCGGCTCAGTCCACGTGCCCCCGTTGCGGCGCTGTTAAGCTTCCGCACCACGTGTGCCCCAGCTGCGGTTTCTACAAGGACCGCGAGGTTATCGTTACCGAGTAACGGTATACTCTGGATGCGATGCCGTTCCAAATGGAACCACAATGGCCGGCTCAATGAGTCGGCCATTTTTGTATAAGGAGCATGTATATGAGTAACGTTCGCGTTTGTGTAGACGTTGTGGGCGGAGACGAAAAACCTCAGGTTGTTCTCGATGGTATCGAAGCTGCACTTGCTGCCGATCCCGATATTGAGGTCTTGGCAGCTGGCCCCGCCGAAATCGTCAATCCCTTTGCAGCTTCCTACGCACGTGTTGAGGCCCTTGAGGCGCCTGACGTTATCGCCATGGATGACGATCCCATTCGCGCCGTGATGACCAAGCGTAAGTCGTCGATCGTGCTTTCTTGCCGCGCCATTAAGAAGGGCAACGCGGATGCGTTCTTCTCCGCCGGCTCGACCGGTGCCATGACCGCCGCTGCCACCGCCTACGTGACGCCGTTTAGGTATCAGGCCGAAGGCAAGAAGCAGCCGGTGCGCCCCTGTCTGACCAATGCGCTGCCCAATCGCGCCGGCGGTCTGACGGTGCTGTGCGACATGGGTGCCAACCCCGATGTCGAGGTTGACGATATGGTGCGTTTTGCCCAGATGGGCAGCGCCTATGCCCGCGTCGTCCTGGGCATCGAGCATCCTCGCGTGGGCCTGCTTGCCAACGGCACCGAGGACGAGAAGGGTTCTAACTTTACCAAGGCCTGTTTCCCTGCTATGAAGGCCGCCGTTCCCGGCTTTGTTGGTAACTGCGAGGGCACCGACCTCACCTCAGGCAACTTCGATGTCGTCGTTGCCGATGGTATGTCGGGCAATATTGCGCTCAAGGCCACCGAGGGCGCTGCCAAGTTTTTGCTGCAGGAGCTCAAGGGTGTCTTTATGTCTTCGCTCGGCACCAAGATTGCCGCGCTGCTCATCAAAAAGCAGATGCGCGAGATTAAAGCCAAACTTTCGGGCGACGCCAAGGGCGGCGCGATTCTTTTGGGCCTGCGCGGCGTGGTCCTGATCGGCCATGGTGCCACCTCGGTCGAGGCTGTCAAAAACGGTACGCTCGCGGCGGCCGAAGCCGTGCGCGCCGGGCTGGTCGAGAATGTCGCCAACTCTATGGACGGTATCGTTTTATAAGAGCGAGTTAGAGCGCTGTTATGTGCTTCGCGGTGCACGTCGTGGGGTAGAATCAGAACCGTGTCTTGGTACCGCCCGGGCGGTACCATTCTTTTGGTATTCATGCACTATGAGAGGAAGCGCTATGGACCGCTCCGAAATCTTCGACAAGATCGCCGAGGTCGCTGCTGACGTTCTGGGCGTCGATGTCGCCGAAATTAGCGAGGAGACCACCTTTGACGACCTCGATGCCAACTCGCTCGAGCGCCTGCAGCTGGTTACGGCTATCGAGGACGAGTTCAACCTCGAGATCGATGACGAGACCCTGCTCTCGCTCAACTCTGTCGCCGACGCCGTCGACGCTATCGAAGCTGCCAAGGAGGCCTAAGTCTTGGCTTTATCCGAACGACTTACGCGCGCCCAGGAAATCCTGGGCCACGAGTTCAACAATAAGGTGCTGCTGCGCGCGGCGCTTACGCATCCCTCGGCAGTCGAGGGCCAGCCGGTTTCTGCCAGCTATGAGCGCCTTGAGTTCTTGGGCGATTCCATTTTGGGCGCTGTGGTCGCACGCTCCCTGTTTGAGTCCTATCCGGAGTTTGACGAGGGCAAGCTCACGCGCCTGAAGGTGTCGCTTGTATCGGGCGCTACGCTGTCCGAGGTTTCTCACGAGCTGGGCATCGACGACATCATCATCTTTGGTGCCTCCGAGACCGGTACCGGTGCGCGGGGCCTGCATTCGGCCCTCGAGAACGTCTACGAGTCGCTCGTGGGCGCACTGTACCTGGATGCCGGCTGGGATGCCGCAGCGGAGTTTATCCACCGTACGCTTAAGCCGCATTTGGCTTCCGAGCGTGCCGAGCATCCCGCGAACCCCAAGTCGTTTTTGCAGGAGTGCGTGCAAGCCGACGGTCACGAGCCCCCGGCGTACAAGCTCGTTGGCTCCGAGGGCCCGGCACATGCGCCCACCTTTACCGCCGTGGTGTTGATCGATGGCATTCGTCAGGGTCGCGGCTCCGGCTCCTCAAAGAAAGAAGCCGAGGGAGGCGCTGCT
>CAJMRR010000157.1 GCA_905215835.1 uncultured bacterium
CCTGCCGTGAGGGTGCCGAGGAGGCACGCGAGGATCGAGCCAAGCTCGTCGCCATCACCGTGCTTACGAGCATGAATCAGGATGCGCTGAGCGAGATCGGCGTCGAGTCGCCCGTTGCCGAGGAGGCCGCCCGTCTGGCAATACTCGCCCAGGTCAACGGTATCGACGGCATCGTGTGCTCGCCGATGGAGGCTCATGACATGCGTGAGCTGCTGGGCCCCGATGCGCTGATTGTGACCCCGGGCGTGCGTCCGGTTGGCGCTGCGCTGGGTGATCAGTCCCGTGTGGCCACGCCTTCCCAGGCTATCGAGCGCGGCGCGAGCCATATCGTGGTGGGCCGCCCCATTACCGGCGCCGATGATCCGGTTGCCGCGTTTGACGCCATCGTTGCCGAGCTGGTCGAAAACGTCGCATAAAAGATTCCCTCAAGTCACCACTTTTGGGTCTCATTAGCACAAATTAGCCCCTGTGCCTGCGAAAACTTTCCCATCCTTTGTGTGGAATCGCAGGTCAGGGGCTCATCTTTTAGCGCGATATATTGCACTTTTTGCGGGTATCGTCTAACCTATGGAGCCGCGATTGGGCATTTTGTACGTTTTACGTGCTAAAATGCCAAATAATGAATCAGATATAACCCAACTATTTGGAGGTACGAATGGCACTCCCTCAGCTTACCGATGAGCAGCGCAAGCAGGCTCTTGAGAAGGCTGCCGCCGCGCGTCACGCTCGCGCAGAGCTCCGTGAGCAGATCAAGAAGGGCGAGAAGTCCCTCGAGTCCGTGCTCAACTCCGATGACCCCATTGCTTCCCGCATGAAGGTTTCCACCCTCATCGAGTCTCTCCCCGGTTACGGCAAGGCCAAGGCCGCCAAGATCATGGAGGAGCTCGGCATCTCCGCTACCCGTCGCGTCCAGGGCCTTGGCGTCCGTCAGCGCGAGCAGCTCCTCGAGCAGCTGACCAAATAAGTGAGCGCTCAGGATTCAAAGCTCTTTGTGATTTCTGGACCGTCAGGCGCAGGGAAGGGTACGCTCGTCACTCGTGTGCGCGAGCGCCGCTCGAACCTGGGCCTGACGGTTTCGGCTACCACGCGAGCACCACGCAAAGGTGAGGTCGACGGCGTCAACTACTTTTTTCTGACGCGCGAGGAGTTCGACCGCCGCGTGGCAAACGGTGAGTTTGTTGAGTGGGCCGAGGTCCACGGTAACTGCTACGGCACGTTGGTGAGCGAGGTCACATCCAAGCTCGCCTCTGGCGCATCTCTGATTTTGGAGATCGATGTCCAGGGCGCCCTGCAGGTGAAGGAGCGTTTCCCCGAGGCCGTGTTGATCTTTATCAAGCCGCCTTCGCTTGAGGTACTCCGCGAGCGCCTGGTCGGTCGCGGTACCGAGACGCCCGAGACGATTGAGCTGCGTATGGCAAACGCCGCCGATGAGCTTGCCCTTGCCGACCGCTACGACGACGTCGTGGTTAATGACGATCTCGACCGCGCGACCGATGAGCTCGTTCGCGTTCTCGATATGCATGAAAGGATCTGAGGTCCGTGTCCGTTGTAAAGCCTTGCATTGACGATCTTCTGGAGAAGACCGATCACAACCGCTTCCTGCTCGCTTCGCTTGCCTCCAAGCGCGCCTGCGACATTAACAGCATGCTGCGTGGCCAGCACAACCGCGTGCTTGCCGTCCAGGATGTCGATGACATCACCATCGGGCTTTCCGGTGCCGATACCATTTCGATGGCTATGGACGAGATTGTCGACGGCGACATCTCTTACGACGAGGCCCGTTACGAGAAGGCACTCGGCCACAAGGTTGCTGAAGCCTAAATGGCGGCTCGCGTCTGCCTGGTCCACTATCACGAGGTTGGACTGAAGGGTAAGAACCGCGCACATTTTGAGCATATCCTCATGGATAACATCAAGGCGGCCTTGGCCGCCTTTTCCGTGAATGCCGTGTCTCGAATTTCCGGTTATATCCTCGTGACCTTTAACGAGCATCACGCCGACGAGGCGGCGCGTGTCATTCGCACCGTTCCCGGCGTTGCTCGCGTGTCTTTGGCGTATCACACCAATCGCGACCCTCAGGAGTACTGTGCCGCCGCCGTGAAGGCGCTGCGCGAGTTTGGTTCCTTCGATTCGTTTAAGGTGCACGCCAAGCGCTCCAATACCGACTATGAGCTCACCTCGATTGACATCAATCGTCAGGTGGGCGAGGTGCTGTGCGAGGCCTTCCCCGATAAAAAGGTTCAAATGCACGACCCCGATGCGATGGTGCACGTACTGGTGGTCCAGGGTAGCGTTTATGTGTACGCGCGCTCTGAGCGCGGCGTGGGCGGTCTGCCGGTGGGTTCTGCCGGCAAGGTCGTGACGCTGCTGTCGTCGGGTATTGATTCTCCGGTGGCGACCTGGATGCTCGCGCGTCGCGGCGCGGTGTGCGTGCCGGTACATTTCTCAGGTCGTCCGCAGACGCCCGACACGAGCGAGTATTTGGTGCAGGACATCATCCGTGCGCTTGAGCCGGGTGTCCAGATCGGCCGCCTGTACGTGGTGCCGTTTGGCGACTGCCAGCGTGAGATTTCGGTCACCTGTCCCAGCAACCTGCGCGTGATCATGTATCGCCGCATTATGTATTCGGTTGCCGAGCGCATTGCACACATCGAGGGCGCCAAGGCCATCGTGACGGGCGAATCGCTTGGACAGGTTGCCTCCCAAACGCTTGAGAATATCATGGCCGTTAACGAGGCCGTGAAGATCCCCGTGTTCCGTCCTCTCATCGGTTCGGACAAGCAGGAGATTATCGCGCGCGCCGAGGAGATTGGTACGTTCGATATCTCGACTGAGGCCGCTCCCGACTGCTGCACGCTGTTTATGCCGCGCCGTCCCGAGACGCACGCTAAACTCGATGCCGTGCATGAGGCCTGGGAGTTGTTCGATCACGAGGAGATGATCGAGCGCCTGCTCAAGCAGACCGAGTATATCGACTTCGAAAGCAACACGTATAAGGCCCCTAAGACCTTAAAACGCAAACATTCGGAGCTTGCTCCGCGTGAGATTTACCAAAATCACGAGTAAATTTGTGCATAGACCGACGATGCGCCTACATCGTCGGCCTTTTGCTATCTGGGCATTTTGCGGCTAAGTGTTCATTTGCTGACGTGTGCCTGAATAAATGGACAGATTTGTGCAAGGTTTTGGTCGGTTTTTGGTTTGACCGTTAAAACCGGTTTTGGAGCGTGGCTGTTGTGGAGCTCCTTTCCTGACACGATGGTGTTGGGAGGTTTTGCTATGGCGCAGCGCGAACAACACGAACGAGTCAAACGGATGGACCGCTTGGCGGACAAGCTGTTCGGTCATAAGGCAGTGGTGATGGCGATACTGGTCGTCATTGCGATGGCGAGTGGACTGGCGATGGCGAACCTTGGCGGCGGTGCCGGTGGCGTGTCGTTTGAGCGCACTGACGGTTCAGGCTCGTTGGTGGAGCCGGGATCCGGTGATGCCTCGAGCGGAAAGACATCCGAAGGTTCTTCGGCTAAGGCTTCTGCCGCGGTAGAGGTCTATGTCGATGTCGACGGCGCCGTTGTGTCGCCCGGTGTATATCGTCTCAAGGACGGCGCGCGGGTGGCTCAGGCGATTGATGCCGCCGGCGGGCTTACGCCCGAGGCAGACGTTACGGGGCTTAACCGGGCATCCAAGGTCACTGATGGACAAAAAATCCACGTTCAAACGGTGGGGGAGCAGCAGGCGTCCATTGCGGAAGCCGGTGTTGATGGTGGGGCTTCCGCATCATTGGGCGTGAGTGGCGCAACGGGCCTAGTCAACATCAATACGGCAAGCGCGGCAGAGCTGCAGACGCTCTCGGGCATCGGTCCCTCCATGGCGCAGTCGATTATCGATGAGCGGACAAAGAACGGTGCTTTTGCCTCGGTTGACGATCTGATGCGTGTGTCGGGAATCGGCGAGAAGAAGCTTGCCAAAATCAAAGATTGCATCTGCGTATGAGTGCGACCGAGCGCGAGCATGTGATGCCTCCGCGGCCCCTGATGCCGTGGACGATGGCCCTGTGTGCCGGCGTGTGCATGAGCTGCGCCTTGGTGCTCAACGTGGCCGCTGATGTGCTGCTGAGGGAGCAGGCGCCGGCGGTCGGGCTGCTATGGGCCATTCCCGTTGCGGCGGCGGTATTCGTTGTGCTGGCTCAATCTTGTGCGCGGCTTGCCCTTTGGAAGCGGTGGCTGTATGCCGCGTCCGTCGGTCTCGTGGCGGGAGCGGTCGTCTC
>CAJMRR010000158.1 GCA_905215835.1 uncultured bacterium
TACTCACCCAGGTCGGCGGGCTTGAGCACCGTGAGGTCGCAGCCGTCCACCATGATGGAGCCGCCGTCGGCATCCTCCAGGCCACCGATCAGGTTAAGGAATGTTGATTTGCCCGAGCCGGAGGGCCCCAGCATGACGCAGATCTCTCCACGGTTGATGGACGTGTCGATGCCGTCGAGCACCGTCAGGCGTGCATCTCCATCGCCGTAGTGCTTCTTGAGATCCTTAACCTGGACATAGGCTTCCCACGTTGCCATGGTATCCCCCATTGTTAGCCTCGTACTACTTTATGAACGTAATAGTAAACCTTGGCGAACTATTTTTGGGCGAGAGTGGGGTTTTGTTTCAGACTAGTCATTGGGGACGTTCTTAAATGACTAGTCGCTGGGGACACTCTTTCGCCGCCCGGCAGTTGGGGACGTTCCTTTCCTACCGGCAGTTGGGGACAGTCCTTGGCAACCCGACCGGCAAGCCGGCGGTTCGGCAAAGACTGTCCCCGATGACTAGTCGTTTAAGTCTGTCCCCAATGACCACTCTTGGTCGTTTAAGTCTGTCCCCAATGAGTACCCAATGACTAGGTGGCTAGGCGCGGGATTTGGTGCGAGCGAGGGCTAGGCCTACGGCGGCGATGGCCACGGCGAAGAGTGCCGTGACGCCCAGATCGCAGGCGATGTCGCCCAGCACGGTGGACGTCAGGTCCGCGGCGAGCGCCTTGCTGATCGCGTCGTTCACCCAATATGTCGGCACAAAGTGCGCCACCGTCTGCACGGCTGGGCCCATCAGCGACAGCGGCATCCAGGCGCCGCCCAAAAACGTCATGAGCATGCCAAGCAGGTTGCCCACACCGTTGAGCAGCTCCTCGCGCGCACCCAGGCTCGAAAGGGCAAAGCCAACGGCCAGCGGCGTGCACGCCAGGGCAAACGTCGCCGCCAGCGCCAGACACACACGACCCACGCCGACCTCGGCGACCGCACCGGCAAAGCCCACGACGCCCATCATGCTCGATACAAACCAGATACAGACGGTGAGCACGGCGGCGGCCGCAAACACGGCAAGCGAACGCTGGCGCTCGGAGACCGGGCCGGCCTCCATGCGGCGCACGCGCTCGGGCTCGTTCATGCCCGAGAACACCAATCCCACCAACACGATGACCGACGAGATAATCGCGTACGCGCCAAAGTTGAAATACGACTCGAGCGTGGCGGCGGCTGTCGAGTCAACCTTGACCTGCTCGATCTCGACCTTGGCGCGCTTCGCGGCCGCATGCTCGGCAGCCTTGGCGACGCTACCGTTAGAGGCGGCGGGCTCAAGTGCCGCCGCAGCGCCCGCGAGCGAGATCCAGCGCGAGGCCTCGGCAGACGAAAGCGCCGCCGCCATGGTGCCGGCACCGTAGGTCACATCGAGCTTGGGCAGAGACTCCCCCGCGCGGGCGGCTGCAACAAGGTCGCCCTCAAACCCCTCCGGGATAAAGAACACGCAGTCGGCGCTACCTTTGGCGCTGTTGCTCTTGGCGAGCGCATCCGCAAGGTCGTACGTGTCGTCACCAACGCCCGTGACCAGGTCAAAGCGCGAACCCAGATGCTTGGTAAGCGCACGCGAAAGGTCGCTGTCGTCGCGGTCGACCACGATCACGTTGGTGTCGTAGGGCTTGTACTCGGTGAGCTGCGACGAGTTCCAGCTCACCGATGCCGCGATGAATACGCCCATGAGCGAGATGAACACCGTATAGATGAGCAGGTAGAACGGGTGCGCCAGCGCCATGCGAAGCGCGGTCTTAAAGGTGCTCATAGCGGCTCCTTCCAAAGATCAGCGTGGCGGCGGCAACGAACAGCAGCGCCATAAGGACCAGCGCGCCGGCGCGAACGACAAAGGGCCCCAGGTCCTCAAAGAAATACAGGCGGTTGAACATGTCGCAGATAAGCTTGACGGGGTTGAACCAGCACTCGGCCGGGCAGGCGCGGGCGACGTCTTCGGCAAGCGCCATCGCCGGCTCGCCGTAGAGGCCGGCGAACAGGGCGCACGTGGTGGCGAAGCCCGTGAGAATGCCCGACTTGGACGCCTTGCCGCCCTTAACGGGAAGCGTGCCCACAAAGAGTCCCAGGCCCGTGGCGGCAAGCGCGGAAGCGGCACCGCCCACCAGACACAGCCCCTCGCGCCCGCCAAAGTCAACGCCCACGACCAGGCGCACGTAGCCGATCGCGATCGCCATCGAGGCGAAGGAGACCAGCCACGAGCCCACAAAGATACCGGCCAGCGACGCCGTCTTGGAAAGACCGCCCACGCAGCGACGCGCGCCAAGGCCGGACAGATTGGGCTGCAGATCGACGACGCTCAAGGCGGCAAACTCGGCAGACATCATCGCCACCAGGCCAAAGAGCGCGTAATAGTAGATGACTGTGCCATCGGGCGTGGTGCGCGTAAGGCTCACGCGGCGGGTGCCGCCCTCGAGCGACAGGGCGCGCGCAACCGCCTCCGGGTCGGCGAGCGCCACCGGGTTGTCCTGGGCAATCTGGAACATGAGCTCGGCATTTTGCGTATATGAGCTTGCCACCGTCTCCAGAATGCTGCGGTCGGTGAGCACGGACGAGGCACGCGAGCCGTCGTAACTCGATAGCAGCGTGAGCTTGGGCGTGCCCGCAGCGTCGACCGTATAGATGCCCGCGACCTCGCCGGCCTTGAGTGCTTTGCGCGCGGCAGCCAAGTCTTCGTACTCGTGGATCTCGAGCAGCCGGTCGTCGCCCTCCTTGGCAAGCGACGTCGCCACGCCCTTAAAGGTCGAGGCGTCCCAGGCCTCATCCGCTACGACGGCCACCGGCACCGGGTCGACCGTGCCGTCAGAGCTCAGGTTCGCGAACATAAACATGAACATCGTTGAAAGCGCAATGGGAAAGATCGCGCCCCAGACCCATGTACTCGGTCGACGCAGTAGCGTCTTGAGCGTGGTGATGATGGTGTTGAACATGGCTGCCCCCTAGTCGCGCAGCTCGCGGCCGGTGATCTCGAGGAACACGTCGTTGAGGGTCGGCGGCTCGCTCCACACGCGGCCGAGTGCCACGTCGGCGGCGCGCAGCGTGTCGAGGATGTCCACCAGGTTGTGCGGGCTCGCTTCGCAGGTGCATATGAGCTCGCCGCCGGAAAGCTCAACCGAAAGCACGTGCTCGAGGGCGCGCAGCCGCTCGATTGTGGCTGGCTCGACGGCGCCCACCTCGACGGTCACGCGCTCGCCCATCTGAATCATGCGTTTGAGCTCGTCGTTGGTGCCCTGCGCCAGCACGCGGCCGCCGTCCATGATCATGATGCGGCTGCAGATTTGCTCGACTTCCTCCATGTAATGGCTGGTATACACCACCGTGGCGCCTTCATCGCGCAGACGGCAGATGCCCTCCAGGATGGCGTTGCGGCTCTGCGGGTCGACCGCCACCGTGGGCTCGTCAAAAAAGATGAGCTCGGGTTTGTGCGCGATGCCGCAGGCAATGTTGAGGCGACGCGCCAGGCCGCCCGAAAGCTTACCGGGGCGAAACTTGGTAAAGTCGCCCAGCCCGACAAAGTCGATGGCCTCGTCGACCAGTGCGCGGCGACGCTTTCGATCGTTGACGTAAAGGCTGCAGAAATAGTCGATGTTCTCGCGCACGGTGAGCTCGTCGAATACCGCCACCTGCTGCGGCACCACGCCGATGCGGCGCTTGAGGTCGTAGCGGGTGGGCGTCATGGGCTCGCCGAATAGCTCGATGGTGCCTTTGTCGTAGGCGAGCAGCTGCAGAATGCAGTTGATGGACGTGGTCTTGCCCGAGCCGTTGGGGCCCAGCAGGCCAAAGATCTCGCCGGGGGCGATGCTCAGGCTAAAGTGGTCGAGCGCGATAAGGTCGTCATAGCGCTTGACGAGGTTTTCGACGTGGACGATGTCTGTCATGAGGCGGCCCTCCTGTTGATTGCGGCCCGGTACGATTGCATCATCGCAGGAGCGGGCGGCGCGCACCAGTGAGCTTTGTCACGAGTGCAAGGGGGCAGAGGTGAAACCCCCACTCGCGCGAGCGATCGACGCCGCTTTGCCGCGCGGGAGGAATGTCACGGTTGCGCAGGCAGCCCCTCCACCGCGCGCGCCTTCGCGTACAATACCCGTATGAACAGGCTTTTCGACAAATCGATCGTGCTGGCGTGCTGTATTGCGGCCGCCATGGGTCTTGCTGTGGACGCTCGCCTGGTCGCGGCGTTTTGCCTTGGCGTTATTGCCACCTCGCTGGCCGAG
>CAJMRR010000159.1 GCA_905215835.1 uncultured bacterium
GCCGCGGCGAGCATCTTTGCGTTGCCAACGACGACGTGCTTGCCGTCGATGGTTGCCGTCACGCCGTGGCCCGCGTCGTTGGCGGAGTTGCTAACGCGCTTGGGGTCGACCTCGCCCTGGTAGGCGACACGTACGGACTGCGCGATGGGGTGATCGGAGAACGACTCAGCAAGGGCTGCGACTTCGAGCAACGACTGCTCGGTATAGCCGGCCTCGGGGTGTACCGCGACCACCGAGAACGTGCCGTTGGTGAGGGTGCCCGTCTTGTCAAAGACGACGGTGTCCACGTCGGCGAGCGTCTCGAGGTAGTTAGAACCCTTGATGAGAACGCCCAGCTTGGACGCGCCGCCGATGCCGCCAAAGAAGCTGAGCGGGACGCTGATCACGAGCGCGCACGGGCAGCTGACGACCAGGAAAGTCAGGCCGCGCAGGATCCAGTCGGACCAGGCGCCGGTGACCAAGCCGCCGCCGAGCGCGAGTACCGCGGCAGCGCCGGTGACGGCGGGCGTGTAGATGCGGGCAAAGCGCGTGATGAAGTTCTCGGTGCGCGCCTTCTTTTCGCTGGCGTTTTCTACGAGCTCCAGGACGCGCGCGACGGTGGACTCGCCAAAGGGCTTGGTGGTGCGCACGTGGATGAGCCCCGTCATGTTGATGCAGCCGCTGATGATATCGTCTCCGGTTTTGGCCGGGCGGGGGACCGACTCACCGGTAAGGGCGGCGGTGTCGAGCTGGGTTTCGCCTTCGACGATGACGCCGTCGATGGGCACGCGCTCGCCGGGCTTGACCACAATCACGGTGCCGACGGCGATGTCATCGGGGAAGACCTGTTCGAGCGTGCCGTCGGGTTGCTCGACGTTGGCGTAGTCGGGTGCGATGTCCATCATGGCGCTGATCGATTTACGGCTTTTGCCCACGGCGTATGCCTGGAACAGCTCGCCGACCTGGTAGAACAGCATGACGGCGGCGCCTTCGGCCATGTGCGGGTCGGTATCGGGGAAGAGCACCATGGCAAACGCGCCGATGGTCGCGACTGCCATAAGGAAACTCTCGTCGAAGGCCTTGCCGCGGCGGATGTTATTGAATGCCTTTTGCAGCACGTCGTAGCCGGCAATCAAAAACGGTATGAGGAACAGCATAAAGCTGGCGTAGATGTCGCCCGGGGTACCGAATGCGGCGGTGAGGGTGCCGAACTCATCGAGGGCGTACACCACGGCAAAAATGCCCAGCGCTACCAGGACGCGGTTGCGCTTATGCTCGAGTGACTCTTTCTTCTTGCGCTTCTTCTTTTTCTTCTTGGGGTCGGCGGTAGCCATGACTCGTGTCCTCCCATTTGAATGTATGAACACTCGCTCATATAATTTCAGGAGCAAAGGCCTCGGCAATCGCGGCCTTGCAGGTTGGCGTAAACCTGGGCTAGAAAATGATCTCGCAGTCCGGCTCGGCGTCGGCCGTAAACTCTACAACGCGGTTGAGCACCTCGTCGAACTCAGCATCATCGGCCTCGAGCGTCAGCTTCTGGGTCATAAAGTTGACGGACACGGATTTGATGCCCTCGAGCTTGGCCAGCTCGTCCTGAAGCTCACGCGCGCAGTTGGCGCAGTCGATCTCGTCGAGTTTAAACTGCTTTTTCATGGTGGGTTCCTTTCTCTGTATTTGCGGCTTGGGTGCAGGCCGCGCTGGTACCGTGGTTGGTCGCTATTCGCAGATGTGGCTCATGCCTTGGTTGAGCATGGTGTAGACGTGGTCGTCGGCGAGCGAGTAGAGGATATTGCGCCCGTCGCGCCGGAATTTAACCAGGTGCGACTGCTTGAGTGTGCGCAGCTGGTGAGACACCGCGGACTGCGAGGTTTCGGTCGCTTCGGCGATGTCTGCCACGCAGAGCTCGCGGCCCATGAGGGCATAGAGGATCTTGATGCGCGTGGTGTCGCTGAAGACCTTGAACAGGTCGGCGAGGTCGTAGAGAAGCTCCTCGTCGGGAAGGTCCTCGGGCGAGCAGGTGGTCGGGATCGCGGGTTCGGTGGCCTCGATGTCGAGTTTCGTTTCATCAACGCGGATGCTCATTGCAATATCCTTTCATATGAACATGCGCTCATATAATTTACTTTCGATTATATGAGTGCATGTTCATATGTCAATGACGTTCAGGTAATTCGTTGTACAAAATGATGGGGAATAGTGGACGAGATCCCGGACTGAGCGTTTTTTGATAGTCGATGCCAAGGTGGGTACCCTCGTGCCGTGCAAAAAATGGAGTATTCTGCAACTATAGGGGGTCCGCTAATTTATTGCAGGTCATATAATGCAGTTCAAGAGTTATCTTAGGGTGTTAATCCGATGAGTTCTTCCTCAAATGTTGCCAAACGTTGCCGTTCTATAGCGATTTTGCTTCTTACTTGAATTAACTTGTGAGTGCTGGAGGGCCGACCCTGCTGAATACTCGCAATTTTGCACATCGCTAGGGTATCCACCTTGTTAGCCGGCCTAGTTTCCGGCACCGAAGACCTTGCCCTCGGGCGTGAGGCTGCTTGTTTGGGCAAATGATGGGTTGTCGGATTCGACAGTCTGCATGTCATCGATTGTCGGAACTTCATTAATTGTCGGGTCATCCAGCGTGATGCCTTCGAGCGTTGCTTTTTCGAGGTCGATTCGTTGACGCTCTTCGGAATCCTGGCGAAGCTGCTTCTGAATTCGCTTTTTCTCTTCTATAAACCTTCTGAGCACAAACTGTCTCAGGTCCTCTTGCATGATTTGAAAGTCTTTTGGCAGACGCGAGGGGCGTACGCCCTCTTTCCGCTGGATTGCTTCCATGACCCTAACAAAAGAGCTGGCATGCATAAAGGAATAACGGCTGACGGTGATGATTCCGTACCCCATGGACGCAAGTGCATTCTTGCGCTCCTCATCGATGGCGCGGTCTTCTTCCGCGTCATGATAAAAACCGTTGTATTCAATGTCTGTGCGAGATTTCTTTAGATACGCATCCATAAAGAACTTTTTGCGTCTCGTGAGATTCTTTGCGGCAGTGGTGACCTGCACCTCGTAATCGGTCTCAATTCCCTTAATACCAAGCCCTCCTTCGCTTTTGGGCAGCGTTAGCATCATGACAAATGCCGTTTCCATGGGAGACCGGCATCCGTCGCGTACACATTGGATCGCCTTTCGGGCAAGGGCCAAACCGTCGCATCTGGTAATGGAATTAAAGAACTGCTTTAACCTCTCGGTCGAGGTGAGCGCGAAACACTCGGTATAGGAGGTGGAAGAGTCGGTTCCAAGGGAATAAGCGCCGCACAGTTCAAAGTAGTACTCCACTAGTTCGCGAAAAGAAAGATAGGTGGCGGCCTGAAGTGCGCAAAGCTCAACGCCAACAATGAAGATGCCATCTTTGAGCTCTATAAAGCGTGAGTTCGAGAATCGTTTTGAAGATACGTGGCATTGACAGTTCATTGCATAGCGCGCATTCCTGCGATCAAACACCATCACCTCGAGAGAACCATTTGCGTCGAGGGAAACATCATGTTTGGTGAGCCATTCTGCGGCTGCGTCAAGGAGCGTTCCGGTGGGACATGATCCGTAAATCGCGGCAGGGTTACAGGACTCGATGCCTTTCGCAGACACCGAATGCGCGGCCTGGTAGACCGCTTTTGCAGTGGTATGTGACAATACGATACTCATGCTATATATCGTGTCAGCTAATGCCGTGTTGATGGCGCTGAGTGGAAAAGTCGTTTTAGAGGTCTAACCAAATGCTGTCCAAAAGCTTGACGCAATTATGGGTTGGTATGCCCTAAATAAAAGTTTTCGCAGCTTAGCTATAGCATATAAATACTCAATTGCTGCACATTTGATATCGATGCATTACCATCCGATAACGAATTACGTGTCGGGAATTGGTCGAAATCGTTCAAAATGAGGGTTCAGAATTTGTGATGGCAGATCTATCTGTGGAACGTAGGGCGGCCCCGCTGCGGGGTTTTCCGCTGCGAGGCCGCTCGTGAACGGTGCCATGCTTGTCGCAGGCGTTTCTACTTGGCAAACAGGTTCTTGAGGTTGAACTCGGCTTGGACGGTGCGGAGCATGAGGTCGGTGTCGTCGAGGCCCAGGTGCTGCTCGTATTCACCATTTGTGAGGAGACCTCTTTCCCTGGAAATGGCAGCTGC
>CAJMRR010000160.1 GCA_905215835.1 uncultured bacterium
AAAGTCGATCAGGCACAGGTCAAAGGTGCCCTCGG
Source organism: uncultured bacterium (assembly GCA_905215835.1). Lineage (GTDB taxonomy): Bacteria > Actinomycetota > Coriobacteriia > Coriobacteriales > Coriobacteriaceae > Collinsella. Next base: position 36 of record CAJMRR010000160.1, read on the forward strand.
CAAGCTGCCGGTCAAGCGGCAGGCGCGCCGTACGCACCATAATATTAGCGGGCGAGATATCGCGATGGACAAAGCCCTCGCCCACCAGGCTCATACGGCAGAGCAGATCGAACAGGTCGCGACCCAGACGCGCCGCCACAAGCGGCGACAGGCGTCCGGCATCGTCCACGGCGAGTCGCGAACGCAAGCGGGCAAGCGTCTCGCCCTCGACCCATTCCATGACAATTGCAGGCACACCGTCGACCTCGCCCCAGCCATAGAGGCGGGGAAAGCCCTTAAGGCCCGAAAGGGCGCGATGGCATTCGTATTCCTCGCGAAACGCTGCCTTGAACTTGGCGACCAGCGCCTCGTGAGCGGCATCGTCGTCGAACTCATCGCGCGCCGGCAAGATGAGCTGCTTGAGCGCCACGGCCTCGCCTTGGGCGTTGACGGCACGCGTCACGCGGCCGATACCGCCACGGCGCATGGTGGCATCGTCGGCAAACAGCATCGTGAAACGACGCAGATAGGCAGGCAGTTCGTCCTGACCGAGCGCAATGGCCGGCTCAAACCCGTCGACACGCGCCAGGCGCAGGCCGACCATGGGATCGCGACCGAGCGATTGTGGTGTGGTGGATGCAAGATCGGTCATCATAGGGCAAGCGCCGCCACGTTATTGTTGAAGTTACCGAGCGCGACGTCATCATCGCCGTAATGGCCGACCCATTGACATAGGTTGGTGTAACGGCCCCACAGATTGGCATACTGCTGATACCACTTTGACCGGGGCGAAAATGTCTGACGACCGAACTCGGCTCGAATGACAAACATCTCCCCGACCAGGCTGTCGCACGGTCTGGGATCTCCCGTAGAGTTATAGGTCGAGACCACGTCATTGGCACGAGAAACATAGCCGTCGAGCATGTTGTACTTGGTCACAAGCCAACTGTGAATGCTCTCTTCCTCAGCAGCGGAAAGGCCACCGGAGTTTGCATCGTTGTCAGTGTTGCCGCCCGTCGAGCCGCCGTTTCCAGACCCTCCGGTAGAGGAACCCGCCCCAGAGCCGCCGCCCGAGCTCGATGAATCCGAGCCGGAGCCAGGAGTATCCGAGCTACCGGGCTTTCCGGACTGCCGGGCGTCCTGCTCCTTTTGCTGCTCGACCTTATTCACCGTTGCCGCCACGCTATTGTTGGACAACCGATCGATGATCTTGGTGTTGGTGAGCACGATGGTTTTGCCATTGGCAAGCGTGACTTCGTTGTCCGGGGCCTCGGCGCCGTCCGCATCGTCGGTGCCAAACACAATATGCGCGACCACACTTGCCCAAGCATATCCAGTCGTGGTACCCAGATCACTTTTGACCTCATGCCCCACGCGCGGTTCGCGTGCGGCATGCGCCTGCATCATGGACGGCACGGTCATGCCATAGGCAGTAACGCCAGCCATGACCAGCACCAGCGAGCACGACAGCAGCACGTACGCCCGCGGCGCCAAGCCCAGTCGGCGTCGCATGCGCACCGCGGCGCCGCGCTTTGTCTGAGTGCCACCGGGCCGCATGCGTTCTCCTCCAACAAAAACACGCCGCTCGGGAGCGGCGCATTCATTCGAATCCATATTTGAGTGTATCAGCGAACCCAAAAGGTTGCGCAACGAATGAGCAAATTAAGGATGCGAGTGGAAGCATCCATGCGATAAGCGGATACAAAGCATCTTTGTTGCACAACAAACTTACAGTCGCACAGGGAAATTATGACTACCCCGTGCGTCGCGAGGAAAACATACGGCAGGAGCAGGCTCGCCACCTAAATCGCGCGACGGGCCTCGATGGCGCGGCCAAGCGTAAGCTCGTCGGCATACTCCAGGTCGCCGCCCACGGGCAGGCCGCTTGCCAGACGCGACACCTCGACGCCCAACGGCTTGATAGTGCGGGCCAGGTAGCTCGCCGTGGTCTCGCCCTCGATGTTGGGGTTGGTGGCGATGATGACCTCATGGATATCCTCGTGGCCCAGACGCGCCAGCAGCTCGCGGATGTGCAACTGCTCGGGACCAATCTTGTCCATGGGACTGATCACGCCGCCCAGCACATGGTACAGGCCATGGTAGCTGCCCGTGCGCTCGATTGCCTGGACGTCGCGCGGCTCGCCCACCACACAAATGCGAGTGGTATCGCGCATCGGGTCCTGGCAGATGGAGCACTCGTCGGCCGTGGCGTAGTTAAAGCAACGGCTGCAAAAGTGGACCTCCTGCTTGACCTCCAGGATGGCCTCGGCCAGGCGGCGCGCCTCCTCGGCGTCGGCCTCCAACAGGTAATAGGCGATGCGCTGGGCCGACTTGGGACCAATGCCCGGCAGGCGGCCCAGCTCATCGAGCAGTTTTTGCAGACTGTGATTCGCACTCATATATATATGCGTGTCTTAGAACGGCATGCCCGGGATGTTGAGGCCGCCGGTGATGGCGCCCATCTGCTTGTTGGCGAGCTCGTTGACGCCGCGGACGGCCTCGTTGACGGCAGCCATAATCATGTCCTGCAGCATATCGACGTCCTCGGGATCGAGGGCATCGGGATCGATGGTGAGGTTGACGAGCTCCATCTCGCCGTTAACGGTCACCTTGACCATGCCGCCGCCGGCAGAGGCGTCGACGGTCTGGGACTTGAGGTTCTCCTGCGCGGCGGCAAGCTGCTCCTGCATCTTGCGGGCCTGCTTCATCATCTGCTGCATGTTCATACCGGCCATGATGGCTCCTTTACGTGCGGCCGCACGCCGAGCTGCAAGGGCAGCCGGGACGCGGCGGGACTTTCAAACTCAAAAATCGTACCACGGCGCGCGGCCAGCAAGCGGGGCAGTCACGCTACCTCAGTCGATATACATGTCCTGGAGTGCAAGCCGCACCCGAAGATTATGCAAAGTTGAATAATTCGCATCTGCATAATATTGAAAGCTAAATCTTGTAGAGCCGGAATCCGACATTTCATGTGCACCGCTAAAGACCTGCATGCCGATCCGTTGCTCACGGTGACGCGCATGGCAGCGGGGTATAATTTGATTGCCATAGATAGTAATTTGGAGGTGCCCCATGAATGCCCCCAACGCGCTCCAAAACATCCGCTCAAAACACCCCGTTGCATATGTGGTTCTCTATCTCTTTGTCGGCTGGGCATTGCTGGTTGTCATCACCCATGCCATAGCTTTTGGAGCAGAACTGCTGATAGCCAGCTCGGACCAGCCCGTCGTCAAATGGGAGACGACCGATGAGTGCACCGACGGAACCCGAACCGTCTACTACAACAGCCCGTCCCTCTATCAAGAGTTCAAGGTCAAGATAAAGGACTTCAAGATTGTCGATGCCGAGCTAGGCGTTTATTTGGCAATCGGAGCAACCATTAACGCCGAGCAAGTCGAGTACACGGACAGCCATGCGACGTATCGTATCGACCTCAGCATCCTAGGCCGACCGTCACGCACCTGTCTGCTCAAATGCGACATACGCGGCACCACACTACACATGTCCGAAATACAAATGCGCCCGGGCAAGGGGTTCTCGTCTTGAGCAGTATACCCGCCCGTACGGCTACTCCACCGGTTTGAAGATGGTGGCCTGACCGAAGACGCTGCGGATGAGGTCTTTGGCCTCGTCCTCGGTCTGCGGGATGCTCGGGGCTGCGCCCTGGTGGCCGAAGGGGCTGCCGGCGCCGGGGTTGGACTCCCAGGGAGCGGCGGGGACGTCGTCGTTTGCAGAGGCTGCGGGTGCCACAGCAGCGGCCTTGGTCGCGGACGCCGCACCCGGCACGTCGAACGGGGGCAGATTGTCCCCGCCGGCATCGGCAGCAAAACCACCGACCATAGCATCGTCGTAGGGCACCTGCTCGGATTCCCATGGCGCAGCCTGCGCAGGCGGCTGAGCCATGGGGACGGACGCGCGCTCGGGCGCTCGGGGCGCGGGCTCGGTCGGGAGCTTGCCCGTGGCAGGAGCACCGGCAGGGTTGTCGGAGCGCAGCCAAGGGGCCTTGGCCAGGTCGGATGACTTGGGCGCAGGCGCGGCAGCGGACTTGGGCGCGGGGATCGGAGCAGCCGGTTTGGGC
>CAJMRR010000161.1 GCA_905215835.1 uncultured bacterium
CGCCGCCTTGCCCGCCGCCGCGGCAACCTCCACCGGCATACGCAGCACGCCCGGCTCGCCCACCTCGGTCGCATCGAACACACCGCCCGTTACGAACAGCTTAATGACGTCGGCGCCGCGCGCATACAGGTCGCGCACCTGCTCGGCTGCCTCGACGGGGCTGTTGGCCACCTGAGCGAACAAGCCCGCGCCATGGCCGCCCGGCACCGTGACGCCCGTTCCCGGCGCCACCAGGCGCGGACCCTGATACTTGCCGGCGTCGATAGCGTCGCGCACGGCAATGTCGGCAAACAGCGGGTCGCCCGCGCCGCGCACCGTGGTCACGCCGCTTGCCAGCTGCTGCTGGGCACTGCCCTTGAGGATGCGGCGCACGATGGCGCGCCCCACGGGATTATCGAGTTTCTTCATCAGCGCTCCCGCATCGCCGGCCGAGACAGGCTTGCCCGAGCCGCACAGGTGCACGTGCATATTGATGAGACCGGGCATGAGATACGCACCACCCAGGTCGATAACCTCGGCACCCGCGGGCGCCTGCGCCACAGCACTCGGCCCCATCCAGGTGATGACGCCGCGCTCAACAGTCACGGCCATATCGGGTTGCGGCTCCATATGCTCCGAACCATCCAGAATGGTCGCATTGATAAACAACGTGGAACGATCGGCAGACGCCATATCGAGCTCCTCCCCCTCAGAAAACTTGAACATCTGTCCATTATTATCCAGCGCGGCAGGATTGCTGCGGACATATCGGTTAACGGAGGGAAGAGGGGATGTGGGGGGACGGAATACGTTGCAGCCCCACCCCAGCAACATCAGGGGAATGTCTCGATCTGTAACAGGTACAGGGTTATTGGGCCCCTTGATGTTACAGATCGAGATCTTTCGGCAGCCGCCAACCTTCCGTCTCAATCTGTAACAGTTACGAGGCCAAACGGTCCCTTGTTGTTACAGATTGAGACAAACTCGGCAGGAACAACCACCTCCGCGTCAGTTGCACCCCTTAGCGCCCATACCACTGCCGTCTCCATTCCTCCGCCAGATTGACCCGCTGCGGAATGCCCGCCAGTCTCATCTTTTCAGCCAGCTTCCCCGGATTCTTGAGCTCATCAAACGTAAACCTCAGTACTTTATGTCCGAGCATTGTCAGATGAGATTCCCGCTGACGCTCTGCCACGAATGGGTCGACCGACTCCCGACCCCCGTCGTTCTGTAAGGCATACTTTCCCTTCCCGTCCAGCTCGCCAATCACGCACGTCCCGTCCTCGAGCCTCCAGAAATAGTCGACGCGAAATACCTGATTCGGATCAAGCGGGTCGCGAAACTCCACCTGCAACTCTGGTACCGGAAAACCGTATGCAATAAAGAACGCCCGAAAACGAGACTCGCCGCCGTTTTCGGACAGCCCGTCCGCATACGACGCAATCACCTGCGCCCTGCGATACCCGCGCATGCCTTCACAATCCATACGAAGCCGCTCACAAAAGTCATCGCGCGATTCGCCCTTTGCTCGCAACGCAGAATCGGCAATCGCCAGGCCATACGAAAACGGCGCGCGCAGCAGGCAATCCTCTACCGTGCGCCAAAACGGCGTCACCCGCACGCCGTCGACTTGTTCGAGCGCGCCCGCCGCCTGCGGACGCAACAGCCGGCATCCCGCACTCAGCGGCACCGAGCAACCTGTCTTAACAAGAAATCGCGGACCAAGCAGATCATTCGGCACCTCCAGACCCCACAAAAGTGCCGCGTCATAACCCCAAAACGCCCAATCGGGATGAAACTCTGCAAGCCCTTTGACGGTACGCAGCGCTCGCTCCGCCGGCGTCAGTACACCCCAATCATGTTGAAAGCAAAACAAATACGGCTCGGGCTCCGCAATACCATCGGTTCCCACATGGCGCCGCAGCCACATGAGCTCGGCATTGTCGTGCGTCACAAGCAGCACGCCTTGTTCAGCCGCCTCCGTGAGCCTGGCAAGCATCCTATTCCGCGCCAAAGTGTTACGTGTTGCATGCCTGTGTTTGAAAACGGTATTAGACACTTCCATCACCACCACATCGGACAAATGAGCCATCGCCGCTGTTGACGCCGCCGACAAACGTCTTGATCTGTAACAGGAAGACCGATTTTTGGCCTGCAGATGTTACAGATCAAGATCTTTCGGTACCGCGTCCAACCTTTGTCTCAATCTGTAACAGGTAGGTCGAATTTTGGCCTGTAGCTGTTACAGATTTAGACATTCCCCCAACCAGGTGCCAAACGTCTCGGTCTGTAACAGTTAGACGTTCTCCAGGCCCCCAAACGTTACAGTTTTAGACAAACCAGCGGCGCCCAAGCGTTCGTCTCGATCTGTAACAGGTAGACCGGTTTTTTGTCCCTAGACGTTACAGATCGAGACACAAAGGCAGAAGGCAAGGCAGGCGACAACTGCCCATCCCCTACTCCCACTCCTGCTCATAAATATTGAGCGACTTTACGTACCGCCCCTGGGCGCCCATGATGTCGCGGACCAGGCGCAAAAAGAAGCTGATGCACGAGGTGTCAAAGCCATCCTGCAGGTCCTCCGGATGCACCGCACCCGGCCCATCGATCGCCGTATCGCTCAGGCGCGCTATGTCGTAGAGGTAGAGCTGCCCCGCCGTCAGCCAGACATCGTCGACGCAGGCGAGGCGCACCGCAATCGCACCGTCGCTCCAATGCTCCTTTTGCACGATATGCGGGTCGTAGACATCAAAGCGACGGTCGGTGCGTGTATCCTTCAGCGCAACCATGCCGTTCGCAGGATCCTTGTCCAAAATGCCAAAGCGCGAGAAATACTGTGTGTCGCGCACCTGCTCGAGCCGCTTGAGCGAGGCAGGCGAAAGCGATGCCGGCGGCTCATCAACATACAGCTCGAGCAGCGTCTTGCCATGGCGATAGGGACGCTCGAAGAGCAGCCAATCGGTAAATGCCATGTTGTAGGCCATGATTTCGTTTTGGGAAGGCTCGGTGCAATAGCCGAGCCACGGGTCGACAATGATCTCGAACTGCTCGCGCGCCGGCTCCAAAAACTGAAACTTCCGCAGCATCCAAAAATGGGCCATGTCGGCAATATCGTTGCCGACGGCTTCGGCCAGATGCGCTCGGTCTAAAACGTGGTCAGTCACGGCATCCTCCTCAAACTGAAAGACCTCAATTTGAGCTTACGAGGAGGGTGGTCGGCCACGACCAGCGCGGGCAAAATAGGCCTCCGGCTGCAAACCAGATGCTGACCAAGCACTTGACGAAAAGCTTGACCGAAAATGCGCACCGCAACAAAACCGCAGGTAAACATAGACGGCAAACCCGTCCTTTTGAGCCAAGCGCCCCCGGCCATCACAGAAACAGCAGAGCGCCACAGCTCAAGAAGACGCCGAATGGACACTCGCGCGTCGACAAACGGGCAAATCGCTCGCAAAGAGTGTCCCCAACGACTAGACAAAAAATGACTAGTCATTGGGGACGTTCTTAAATAACTACTTTACAGCTCCAGCGCATCGGCGACTTCGGCCGCGCAGGCCAGGGCATCGGCCATAGCGTTCACCACGAGCGAGCTGCCGTTGCGAGCATCACCCGCCACATACACCGGCGCGCCGTCGACACGGGCCGCAAGGTGCGAGCCCGCGGTAGCCATCACCGGCAGCGGACGACCAGCGGTGGCAACAGGCACGCCAACGGCGTCGAACACGCCATGCTCGGGACCCGTAAAGCCGCAGGCGATGAGCACCAGCTGGGCCGGCACCTCGTGCTCGGAGCCCGCGATGCGCTCGGGCTTGCCAGCCGACCAATCCAGATCGACCACGCGCAGGCCCGCGGCCGCGCCCTTCTTGTCCAACAGTACCTCGAGCGTATCCACACCCCAAGCGCGCATCTCGCCGCCCATGGCAGCGATGGCCTCCTGCTGGCCGTAATCGGTCTTCTTCACGTTGGGCCACTGCGGCCAGGGGTTGCTCGCCGCGCGCGCATCAGGCGCCGCCGGCAAGAACTCAAACTGGCGCACGCTGCGCGCACCCTGACGTACCGCGGTGCCCACGCAG
>CAJMRR010000162.1 GCA_905215835.1 uncultured bacterium
GAAAAGTGCGAACATAAAAACAGTTTCATCAATATTCTCCTTTATATATAAATTCGTATTTGTTGAACTAAGCCGTGTATACCATACTCACCAATGAAAGAACGCCCTGATATAGCGAAATTTTGACGTTTTCCTGCGTACGTGCGTACACACTCCACAGGAATTCTAAGGGGCCTGCCCCCTTAGCACGCGGACTTTGGAACAATGTCTAGTGTGCTACGCCTTGCCAGGGGTGTACTGGCTCCCGGTGCGCACGTACGCAGCAATTGCCATCAACGCGCCATACAGGTGGCGATCAAGTTCGCACAAAGCGACCTTGATCCCGCAAACAAAAGGCAGGATACCATCACCACGATGATACCCTGCCTCTGTTCGTTCCTGTTTACCGTTCCGAGTAGTCCTTCCGCAGAAGTTCCGATAAACAAAAAAACGTACCCGAACCATTTCTCGTAAAGAATCGGGTTCGAGTACGAACTGAATGGTGGAGCAATATAAACCACCACAAAGGTGCCTGTCCCCTTTGTGGTGGTTATGGGTTAGAGCTAGAGCGTGTGGCCGTAGGCGTTGGCGGCCTTGATGGCGGCGGCGAACTTCTCGTCGGTGAAGGGCTCCGGGTTACCCTGCTTCCACTCGTTGGTGGCGTGGGCATACTCACACAGCGCCGGGATGTCCGCCTCGGTAAGGCCGACCTGTTCAAGCGTCACGGGCAGCCCCATCTGCTTGTTAAAGGCGGCGTAGTGCTCAAGGTTCTCGGTATCGCCCGTATAGGCAAACAGCACCAGTACGCCCAGGCTCACGACCTCGCCGTGTAGGTAGGAGCCCTCGCGCGGAATGCTGCACGTGGCATTGTAGAACGCATGCGCCACGCTCGAGTTGTAGTAGTAATCGTTTTGGTTGGTCAGGTTGGAGACGTAGCCCGTGTTGACCACGATGTCGAGCGCGATTTGTTTGACGGCCTCGCTTGACAGGTTCTGGCGCACGTCCTCAAGACCCTGAACGCCGTAGGTAAACAGCGGCTCGGAGCAGGTGTGGGCGAGTGCCAGGCCAAGGCCTGCCGTGTGCTCCAAGTTGCCGGCGCTCGTGGCGTACTCGACCTCGGGCTGCTTGGACAGGGCATCGCCCACGCCGGCCCAGAAGTACTCCGCCGGAGCTTCGGCGATGATCTTGGGGTTGATGAAGATGTGCGCCGGTCGGTTGGGGTACGAATAGCCCTCGAGCGAGCCGTCGTCGTTGTACACGACGGCAATGGCGGTCGCGGCGGAGCAGTTAGAACAGATCGTCGGGACGGTGAAGACGATCTTCTTGAGCTCGATGGCTGCGGTCTTGACGGTATCGAGTGCCTTGCCGCCGCCGCATGCGATGAGCACGTCGGCTTCCTGGCAGGCAGGGGAGTTCACGACCTTGGCGATATTGGCACGCGTACTGTTGGTGCCATAGACGCGCGTCTCCAGGACCTCGACATCGGTACCTTCAAGTGCCGCCTCGATTCCCGGCAGCGCCGCAGCCAGGGCTCGCTTGCCGCCAATGATGGCGACTTTCTTCGCGCCGTACTCCGCCAGTGCGGTTGGCAGCTCGGTAAAGCAATCCTCGCCAACGGTGTAGTCGCTCATTCCAATCGTGCGCATAGCAACCTTCTTTCGTTCGATAAAGTGCTTTCAGGTATTTTGCTCCTAGAGAAGGGCTGTAATAGCGAGAAATTTCGAACGTATAAAACCAGTGTTGAGGGTTTTTCGCCGGCGCGGAACGTGCTAGCATACTCCGCATAAGCGTTGATGGGGACGAGTAGTCGGCCGTCCGCATGCTACAGAGAGCGGGGAGCGCTGAGAACCCGTGCATGCGACCGATGAAAATCACCCCGGAGCTGCGGTCCCAACGGACGTGCCGTGCAGGTTCGTCTTAGTAGACATCGCCGAGATGGTCGTCGATACAGGCCAGCCGAGTAACGGATGCGAGCGCGCGAATATGCGGGCGAGGGCATCTAAGCTGGGTGGTTAAGCGAAGAGCTTTTACGGGCAGGCTGCCCGTTTTGTGGCGCTTCGTCCCAGCTTGTAGGGACGGGCGCTTTTTTGGTGCCCAACGGGCGTGCGCGCCCACGACATGAAAGGGGTACCGTGGCAAACGAGTACAAGCAGACGATGAATCTGCCCAAGACCGGTTTTCCCATGCGTGCCGGTCTTTCCAAGTCCGAGCCCAAGCGACTCAAGGACTGGCAGGATAACAAGGTCTACGAGCAGGTTCTGAAGAAGAACGAGGGTCACAAGAAGTTCGTGCTGCACGACGGTCCTCCGTACGCCAACGGTCCGATCCACATCGGCCATGCCATGAACAAGATCTCCAAGGACATGATCAACCGCTACTGGATGATGCAGGGCTATGAGGTTCCCTATGTCCCCGGTTGGGACTGCCATGGTCAGCCGATCGAGCATAAGGTCGAGGAGAAGCTCGGCACCGAGAAGTTCAACCAGACCCCCACGGCCAAGATCCGTGAGCTCTGCAACGAGTTCGCTGTCGAGAACATCGAGCTTCAGAAGGCTGGCTTCCGCCGTCTGGGCGTGCTCGGCGACTGGGACAACCCCTATCTGACGCTCTATCACCAGCATGACGCCGCCGATATCGAGGTCTTCAAGGCCATGTTCGATAAGGGCATGATTTATCGCGGCCACAAGCCGGTTCACTGGTGCAAGCACTGCCACACCGCGCTGGCCGAGGCTGAGATCGAGTACTCCGATGAGACGAGCCCGTCCATCTTCGTGCGCTTCGAGATGACCTCCAAGCCCGCCGGTCTCGAGAATTTCGACGGCCCGGTTGACTTCATCATCTGGACGACCACGCCGTGGACCATCCCCTCTGACCAGGCCGTTTCCCTTAAGCCCCGCGCCGCCTATGTCGCCGTTGAGCACGATGGCCGTGCCGAGGTCATGCTCGAGGACCTGGCTCCCAAGTGCTGCGAGGAGTTTGGCTGGGAGTACACCCCGGTCATGGTCGACGGCGAGCCCTATGTGGTTCCCGCCGAGACGTTCCACCACATCCACTACAAGCAGCCGATCTTTGACGGTGTTGAGGGTGTGGCGCTCCTGGCCGACTACGTCGGTGTCGATGACGGTACCGGTATCGTCCACAACTCGCCCGGCCACGGCGTCGACGACTACTTCGCCTGCCTCAAGGAAGGCATCACCGACATCTGCATGCCGGTTGATGACGACGGCAAGTTCTACACCGGCGAGGAGTTTGGCACCGGTGGTCCCTTCAGCGGTATGGATACCGATGAGGCCAACCCGCATATCATCGAGTTCCTGCGCGAGCGCGGCACCCTGGTTCTCGAGAAGAAGATCACGCACAGCTATCCGCACTGCTGGCGCTGCAAGCACCCGGTGCTCTTCCGTGCCACCGACCAGTGGTTTGTCTCGATGGACAAGACCGGTTTGCGCGAGCAGGCTGGCAAAGAGGTCCGTGAGAACGTCAAGTGGTATCCGGCCCACGCGGCCAACCGCATCGGCGCCATGGTCGAGCAGCGTCCCGACTGGTGCATCAGCCGTCAGCGCAACTGGGGCGTGCCTATCCCCAGCTACACCTGCGCCGACTGCGGCGAGAAGGTCATGAACGACGCTACGCTCGACGCCGTCATCAAGCTCTTCCACGAGAAAGGCTCTGACGCCTGGTTCACCGACGCTCCCGAGAGCTACCTGGGCGAGGCCTGCGTCTGCCCCAAGTGCGGTGGCCATCACCTCAAGGCCGATAAGGACATCCTCGACGTGTGGTGGGACTCCGGCGTCTCCTGGAAGGCCGTCTGCGAGTATCGCCCCGAGCTGGAGTACCCGGCGGATGTGTACCTCGAGGGCTCCGACCAGCACCGCGGTTGGTTCCAGAGCTCGCTGCTCACCTCGGTGGGTGCCAACGGCCACGCTCCGTACAAGGCAGTCGTCTCGCAGGGCTTCACGCTCGACGGCCAGGGCCGCAAGATGTCCAAGTCGCTCGGCAACGTCATCGACCCCAACAAGG
>CAJMRR010000163.1 GCA_905215835.1 uncultured bacterium
CCGCCGTAGGCGCTCACGTAGAGCTTGCCGCGGCTGAGGCAATTGGACAGGTTCTTAAAGTACTGCGGGCCTTCGTAGCCGGCGCGCATGTTCTGGTAGATCGAAAGATCCGAGAAGGTCTCGTTCATGATGGCGATGACCGTGGGCTTCTCGCTATCGAACTGCTCCTTTGCGGCGGTGCGCTCGTCACTCTTGGCGGCGTCGGACTTGTCGTAGGCCTTGGCGTACTTTTTGAGCGTGGCCTTGGCATCGTCGACGGAGTAGTCGGCGGGTTTGGGCGGCTTGATGGACTGCGCTGCGCTAATGAAAGCGGGCAGGTAGCCCTCGCGCCAGTAGCTCTCGAGCGGGCGCCAGGTGTAGACGGTGATGCCAAGGGTGTTGTAGTAGTCGATGAGCGTGACGTGTGCGGTCACGCCGCCCAGGCACAGCACGGCGACGAGCAGGTTGGTGAGCAGCATGCGCTTGGCGTTGGCGGCGCCCTTCTGACGGTGTGGTGCCACCAGGCCGGCGTACTCGCATAGCAGCATGGCGATGGCGGTAAAGCCCATGGACAGCACGCAGAACAGTGAGATCGAGAAGGTGTAGCCGGTGCCGGCGACCGCGGCGGCGGTGGAGATGGCCGAAAGGTCGCCCGGCTGGATGGGCATGGATTTAAACGTGATGACGAAGAACTCGGCAATGCCCAGGACAAAGAGGGCAAAGGCCAGGACCGCGGGAGCTGCGCCGTGGCGCTGGAACAGGAAGAACAGGCCGACCATGAGCGTGGTGATGATGGCCCACTCGAGCAGGATGCATAGGGGGTAGACCCAGGTAAAGTCGTGGTTGGACGAGACCTCCATGCCTAGCAGCGCAAAGACGCCGGCGAGCAGCAGGCACAGGACGGCGGCGACGAGCGGTTTACCCACAAAGGCTCCGCGCAGGTGGGCGAGCTTGCCGGTGGGGGCGGGGGCGTCGGGCCCGGCGAACGCAAAGACGCGCGGGGCGATGCGGTCGCGGGCGATACTGGCCCAGGCGCAGCCGGTGAGGATGGCATTGGTCAGGATGAGCATCACAAAGGCGAGCGGCTCGTTTTGCGCGACGAGGCCAATAGCGCCCCAGACGGTCAAAAAGAGCTGGAACAGCCCAAAGGCGACGCTCCAGGCGAAGGCGCCCTTGGTGACGGTGCCCGACTGAGCGCGAATGGCCTTGGCCTCGCGCAAAACAAGGTAGACGGTCGCCGCAAGACCGACGAGCGAGATGGCGGCAGCGAACATGCTGAGACTCCTCACAAACTTAAAACCTACGAAAGCGGGGGTTTACCCGATTGTTACCTAAATATGCACTGCATTTGCGGGCTGCGCACAACAACCAGCCATATTAACGCGCATGTGCGGCGGTGTGGCGCAATGTAGTGGCGACCTGCGCGATAATGGACGGGAATTACACGGAAACGTAAAGGCTTCTTAAAGAATTGGCGAGGATAGAGCTATGGGCGAGCAGGTTTGTATGACGGGTGCCGAGTGCTGCGGCGGAGCTGCGGGCGTGGATACGAACGGTTATCCGGTCGAGACCACGGGCAATGCGGTGCTGGACATCTTGGAGCATCGCTCGTCTACGCGCGCCTTCGCGCGTGATGACGACGACCGTCCCGTGGCAGTGACCGACGAGCAGCGGGCGGCGATTCTGCACGCGGCGAGTCGCGCGCCGTCGGCAGGCGCCATGATGATGTATACCATCGTGAGTATTCGCAAGCAGGCCACGCTCGATCGCCTGGCCGACCTGTGCGACCACCAGCCCATGATCGCCAAGGCACCCTGGGCACTCATATTTGTGGTCGATTATGCCAAGTGGATCGATCTGTTTGAGCACGTGGGCTGCTTTGAGCCCGAGTTTGTCGAGCGCACGGGCAAGGCGCCCCGCCGCGCGCCGGGTTTGGGCGACTTTGCCATCGCGGCCCAGGACGCCGTGATCGCCGCGCAAAACGCCGTGGTTGCCGCCGAGGCCCTGGGGCTGGGAAGCTGCTACATTGGCGACATCGTGGAGAACGCCGAGGAAGTTGCCGAGCTGCTCGATCTGCCGCCCTATACCATGCCGCTGTCGATGCTCATCATCGGCACGCCCCGTAAGGAGCGTCCGGCCATTGCGCACCCCGTGGTGAACCTGGTGCACGAGGAGCGCTACTGCCGCGCGGATGCCGCGACCATGGACGCGCAGGTGGCCGAGATGGACGCAATGTTCCGTCCGCATGCCCGCGAGGTGGGGGAGCGCGTCGTGGACATCTATACCCGCAAGCACACGAGTCCCTTTATGGCCGAGATGAGCCGATCCATGGAATGGTGGTTCAAAAACTGGCTTGGAAAATGACGAATGTGACAAAGTGGCAGTCCCTTTGTCACATTTCATATCGCCGCGGTGGCCTAAAGGCCGTATAAATGTTTATCTAGCTGGGAAAACAGTGCCATTCAAACATGGGCCGATTACCTATAATTCCTTCGAACATTAAAGTTGGGAGGAAACCGGCTTATGGAACAAAAGGCCAAGGAGGCAGCCTCGCACGCTGCGATTCCTGTGAGCATCTCGGCGATGCTCGTCACGCTGGGCGTGGTGTACGGCGATATCGGCACCAGCCCTATGTATGTAACCAAGGCGCTCGTTGCCGGCAACGGCGGCATCGGAAGCGTGACGGAGGAGTTCGTGCTTGGCGCGCTCTCCCTTGTCGTGTGGACGGTCACGCTGCTGACCACCATCAAGTATGTGCTCATCTCGCTGCGCGCCGATAACCATGGTGAGGGCGGCATCTTTGCCCTGTACAGCCTGGTCAAGCGCTGTGGCAAGTGGCTTATCATCCCCGCCATGCTGGGTGGCGCCGCGCTGCTCGCCGACGGCATCCTGACGCCGGCCGTTACCGTTACCACGGCCATCGAGGGCCTGCGCACCATCCCGGCGGTCCATGCCGTGTTGGGCGATGACCAGGGCCGCGTCGTCGCCATTACGCTCGCCATCATCATCGCGCTCTTTTTGGTGCAACGCATCGGTACGGCCAAGATCGGTCACGCCTTTGGCCCCATCATGACGCTGTGGTTCCTGTTCCTGGGCGGCACGGGTCTGTTTTTTGTCTTCCAGCACCCCGCCGTGCTGCTGTGCCTCAACCCGGTGCGCGGCATCGCCTTTTTGCTGAGCCCCAACAACCACGCGGGTATCATGATTCTGGGCAGCTGCTTCCTCGCCACCACCGGTGCCGAGGCGCTCTACTCCGACATGGGCCACGTCGGCCGCGGCAACATCTACGCCACCTGGCCGTTCGTTAAGTGCTGCCTGCTGCTTTCCTATATGGGCCAGGGCGCTTGGCTTATGAACAACGCTGCCAACCCCGAGCTCATGGGCATTGCCGACCTCAACCCGTTCTACCAGATGCTCGCCCCGGGCCTGCGCCCGTTTGCCGTCGGCCTTTCCACCGTCGCGGCCATCATTGCCTCGCAGGCGCTCATCACCGGCGCATTCTCGCTGGTGTCCGAGGCCAGCCGTCTGGATCTCATGCCGCACATGCAGGTCTTCTACCCTGCCGAGACCAAGGGCCAGCTCTACATCCCCATGGTCAACAACGTCATGCTTGTCGGCTGCGTCATCGTGGTGCTGCTGTTCCAGAACTCGGCGCATATGGAAGCCGCGTACGGCCTTGCCATTACGCTGACTATGATGTGCACCACGCTGCTGCTCTTCTTCTACCTGCACGAGGAGCGCAAGCTCAAGGTTGCTCCGTGGATCTTCGCGGCCTTCTTCCTTTTGCTCGAAGGCTTCTTCTTCGTGAGCTCGCTCACCAAGTTCTTCCACGGCGGCTACTTCACCATCCTCATGGCTGCACTCATCATGGGCATCATGGTGTGCTGGTACAACGGTACGGCGGTCGAGCA
>CAJMRR010000164.1 GCA_905215835.1 uncultured bacterium
GGCGTGAAGGGGTAAACGGCAAAGACGGCATCGGCGTTGGAGTTGCGGATGACCGCCACGTCGGTGGTGTAGATAAGCGACTTGATGCGACGGCCGAAGAGCGTAAAACCGCTGGCCTCCTCGATCTCGTCGGGCATGCGGAGGGCCGCCTTGCGCAGACGCCCGTCGATGGGCAGCGGCTCCATGGGGAGCAGTCCGTTGGGGGTCACGGCTACCTGGGGCTCGGTGAACTCGTCTGCAAGCTCGACCTCGGAAAAATCGACCGAGGCGACGATGTCCTCGTGAACCTCGGCGGGAACATCGATGGGGGCCTGGTCGTTCGTCGCGGCAGGCGCGTCGAAGGAACTGGTGCCGACAAAGGCGTCGACGCGCTCGTTTAGGTCGTTGAGAGTATCCATGGGGGCTCGATTCTATGCGATGGTGGCCGGCGGGGTGCCGACAGCGTTGTGCTTGCTAAATCGTTTGACGAGTTGATTTTTCCCCGCCGCGCCATCCGTTAGACCGAAGGACCGGCGAACGTGAAGGAGCTGTGGTGGCGGGTATTGAGGTGCTATCTTGAATGTCCCGTTTAAAAGAGAGGTGACGCGGTATGGAATTCACAGCAATGTTGGGCTCGATTGGCCTGTGTGTGGGCGCAATCGTTGCCGCCGCAGTCATCTACTTGGTGGTCACGGCCATTAAGGGAAAAAGGGCCGAGCGCAAGGAACGGGAAGCACTTAAGCAGCACCGTGACCAGCAGGACAAGCGCGCACGGAGATAGTTTGTTGAGTTTTGAATCCGTGCGCTAGCTGCGTTTTCGGATCAGGGCGATGTAGAAGCCCTCAAAGTCGCGGCTAGGCGGAATGGTCAGCGTACCGGGCATACCGTTGACGACGGCCGAGACATGGCCGGCAGCGATGGCCTCGGTGAGGGCGTTGCTCTCGACGCGTGGCTCTTCGCCAGCTTCCTGGGCGCGGCGCGTTTCACTTTCGCTCGGCGTGCCGTCGAGGGGGATGAGCTCGCAGTCCATGTGCTTGTCGAGGGCCTCTTGCAGGGCGTCCTCGTTTTCCTGCGGCATAATCGAACAAGTGGAATAGACGAGCGTGCCGCCCGGCTTGAGGGCGCCCATGGCGCGGTCCAGAAGTGCGCGCTGCGAGCGGGCACACTTGTCAAGCAGCTGCTCGGTCAGGCCGCGCAGGCTCTTTTCGTTGCCGCTGATGACGGTGCCCGTGCCGGTGCAGGGGGCGTCGAGCAGGATACGGTCAAAGCGGAAGAATTCGTCGAGCTCGCGTGCGTCGATACGCATGACGGGCACGTTTTTGGCGCCCTGGCGATGGAGGTTTGATTCGAGCTTTTCGGCGCGGGGAATGCTCATCTCGCAGGCCGTGAGGTGTGCCTGGCCCTGGGTGAGGGCGGCGATCTGCGTCGTCTTGCCGCCGGGGGCCGCGCACATGTCCAGGATGTCCTCGCCTGCCTGGGCGTCCAGGACCAACGGCGGCATCATGGACGACAGGCTTTGCAAGTAGATTTTGCCGTCACGGTAGATGTCGAGGTCCCATAGGTCGGAAACCTGGGCCTCGGGCAGGATGAAGGCATCCCGGTACCAGGTAACGGTTTGGTGTGCGATGCCGGCCTCGTCGAGTGCGGCAGCGATGTCTTCGGCGGTCGCCTTGAGCGTGTTGGCGCGCAGTGTGACTGGGCGCGTGGCTGCGGCACCGAAGCCTTCGATCATGAGCTCGGCATCGGCTGGTGCATAGGCGCCGGCGACCGTGTCGACCATAAAGCGCGGCAGGTCGGCGGCGGAGTGTTGGGCGGCAAGCTGGTCGGAAAGCTCGGTAGCAGCAAACTGCCTGAGCTTGAGCTCGGCCTTGACCTGCTTTTTCTGCTTACGACGACGCGGCTTGGACATCCGTCTTCCCTTCCCATTCCATTAAAAGTAGTCAATTTGGGACGGGGCTATTTTAGCTACCCGTCCGTTTCGGCAGGCGTTGCAGTTAAATTTGGGACGGGGTAGCTAAAATAGCCCCGTCCCAAATTGACTACTCTGCCTTGGCGTTGGCCTAGTACTGGCTCTCGTGCTTGCTAAAGAAGTCGAAGCGCGGGGGCAGCGGCTTTATGCGGTGCTCGCCGGGCTTCTCGCCCAGGCTCTCCACAAACTCGTCCGTGGAGGCAAAGATGTTGTCCCAGCTAAAGAAGGCGACCGGATCGACGTCGAAGTACTCGCAGATGAGCTCGCAGCCGGCCGGGACGATGCCGTGCATGAGCACGGTCGCCACGCGCAGCTCGGTAAAGGCGTCGACGAGGGCCTGCGTCATTGCGGCGTTTGCCGGCTCGCCCTCGAGCTTGTTGGCGGCCTTGGAGGCGTCGCTCCAGCGCTTGTTGGCGGCACGCAGGTAGTCGTCGCACACGGCGAGCGCGCGGTGCGTCTCAAACTTGTACATGGCGTGCTCAAAGGCGAGGGCGGCCTGCTCAGCAGCCTCGACCACGGCAGCAGAGGCGGCACCGGCGGGAATGCAGCCGTTGCGATAGGGGCTCTCGTTGCCCTCCTTGACGGCGACGCCGTAGAAGCAACTGCGGGCCAAGCGGTTGAACACGCCGGTCAAAAGGGCGCTCTCCTTAAGGGCCGGATCGATAACGCGCTTGTCGTCGCAGGCGCGCACCTCGTTGCCGTCCTTGTCCTTGCCGGTCACGCGCGTGTCGTATGCCTTGGGGCTAAAGCTCACTGGCTTCTCGGATAGCCCGAGCGACAGCCAATGCGCACGCATCTGCTCGCAGGTGTAGTGGTTGAGCAGGTCGTCTGCCGGCGGGGGAGGCGTCTGCGAGGACGAGCTCGCCTTTTTGCCCATGTAGAGCAGGTGGTAGCAGGCGCTGACGGTGCTCTGAGTAAGGTCCCAGCCCAGGGCCTCCCACATGGCGGTCTGCGCGATGCAGTAGAAGTAGATGTTGTCCTGACCGATGAACTGGTAGATCTGTGCGTCATCCGAGCACCACCAGTCGCGCCAGTCGAGCGAGCTGTGCTGGTAGGTGGGCGCGGGGACCTGCGTGGAATCGGCGGCGGGCTCGCCCATAAGGGCGGCATCCTGGGCGGCGACGCCCTCGGTCACGCCGGCAGCCTTGGCATCGCGTGCGAGCACGGTGCGGGTGTAGCTGATGGGCGCCCACAGGCTCTCGGGCCAGCACCAGCAGGTGACGTCGGTCACGCCGTCGACCTCGGGCACCGGAACGCCCCAGTCGATGTTGCCGGTGATGCGGAAGGGCACGAGCGCCTTGCCGCTGCGGAAGCGCACGCCGCCGTTGGCGAGCACCGCGTGGGCGTCGTCGCGCTCCTTCCAGCTGGGGAAGGTGACAGTAAAGCTGCTCTTGTTGCCCTCAGGCTCCAGCACGGTGTGCTCGGGGAGCTGGTCCTCGACGGCGTCGAAGGCCTCGCGGAACTTGTTCTGGATGTAGAGCTGTGCCGGCAGCAGCCACTCCTCCATGGTCTTGGAGACCACGGAGCGAACCTGCGGGTTCTGGGCGAGCTTGGCGGTGTAGGTCTTCATAAAGTCGAGGTAGGCCGGCAGGTCGAAGTAGAGGTTGTCGACCGGGCGCAGCTCGGGCACCTCGCCGGTGAGCTGGCTTTTGGGCGCGATGAGCTCCTCGGGCTCAAACTGGTGACCCAGGTCGCACTCGTCGGCATAAGCCTTCTCGGACTTGCAGCCCTGGATGGGGCAGCGGCCGATCACCTGGCGGCCGTTGAGGAACGTGCCGGCCTTGGCGTCGTAGAACTGCAGCGTGGAGCGCTTGGAGATGGTGCCCTGTTCGTGCAGACGCTCGATAATCTCGGCGGTCACCTCGTTTTGAATCTGCGCAGCCGGCTC
>CAJMRR010000165.1 GCA_905215835.1 uncultured bacterium
AGATCCTGATAATACAGTGCGACTTTTTCGGACGTACCGGTCTTGCCCGCCACGTCGTAGCCGTCCACCGCGCCGCCAACGCCCGTTCCCTCGGCAACGACCGTCTGCATACACGATGTCACCTGCGAGGCGGCCTCCTCGGAAATCGCGCGATTCCCCTCGCCCCAATCCTTTTCATCGCCCTTGCTCGACTTATAGAAGTGCGGAGTCATCATCACGCCGCCGTTCGCGATGCCGCCCACGGCACGTGCGACCTCAATCGGCGAGACGGACAGCGCCTGGCCAAAGCTCATAGCACCCAAGGTGGCACCATCGTACTGGTCGCGCTCCTTGACGATGCCCAGACTCTCACCCGGAAAATCGACACCGGAGCTATGACCGATACCCCACTTGTCCACATAGGTGGCAAAATCATCGGCACCGATCTTGCGCCCCACCAGGACAAAACCGACATTGGACGAACGGCGCATCATCTCGCGTACGTCCATTGTCATGGTGTAGTCACGCTTGTCGGCATCGGTAACGGTATCGTCGCCCACCTTGATACTCGCGGGAACCTCAAACGATGTGCTCGGGCGCACAACGCCCAAATCAAATCCGGCGCCCGCAACCAGCGTCTTAAAGACCGAGCCGGGCTCGTAGGCATCCGTCACCAGACGAAGGTTCATGTCCTCGGTCTTGGCGTTTTCCAAATTGGTCTGGTCGTAGGTCGGATACGAGCAGGCGGCCAGGATCTCTCCAGTCGTCGGGTCGGTCACCAGGGCCGACCCGTTTTTGGCCTTCGTCTTCTCGACCGCCTCGGCCAAGGCATCTTCCGCGGCGCGCTGAATGTTGACGTCGATCGTCGTCACGATATCCACGCCATCGATCGCGGCAACCTTTTTATAGGCACCGCCCGCGATGTAGCCGCCATCTCTTGCGCGCTCGCGCACAAGAGAGCCATTCGTTCCGGTCAGAAGCTCATCGTATTGTTTTTCGAGTCCCGTCAGGCCAGCGTTGTCCACGTTCACGACGCCCAGCAGCTGAGAAGCCAGGTTTCCATACGGGTAAACCCGCTTCATCGCCTGCTCAAAGAGCACGCCGGGTAGATTCTTCTTTTCCAGGGCGGCAGCGTCATCCTCGTCGACCTGGCGCTTGATATACACCCAGGAACCATCAGACAGTACCAGCTTGCGACAGGTCTTTTTATCGATACCGGTGGCCTTGACCAGCGCCGAGACCGTCTTGTCGACGTCCTCGACAAGCTGAGGGTTCACGGCGACATTGCGGCATTCGACCGACGACGTCAGCACGTTGCCGTTGCGGTCGTAGATAGTGCCACGTTTGGCATAGAGCGTCTGTGAGAGCAGGCGACGCGCGTCCGCGCGCTCGCGCAGCTTGTCAGCATTCACGATCTGGTATTCGGCAAGACGGAAGACGCCCGCGGCAAGGCCAACCCCGATACAGCCCATAACGACATCGCGGCGAGGCAGCGGCGTTCCCGTAACCCATTCAGACGACGACCCCTTGCGCGCGCCCGTATTGCGTACCCGAGGTCCGCCCGAGCCACGAAGACGCGACGCAGGGTCGTTGCCATAGGACGGCCCCGCGTTGTAAGATGGCCGACCCGTTCCTTGATAACCAGAACGTCCCCGCGAGGAGGGACGTCCAGACCCGTGGTCCCCGTCGGAACCGCGGCGATAGTCATTTGTCATACTCAGCTACCGTCTTATTTACTGAGCGGCCGCAGTCGAGCTAGCGCCCGCGGCTGCATCCTGCGAAAAGTCAAGCGTAACGCTCTCGCTGGGCTCCACCATGCCATAGGCGCCCGCAAGATCGCGAATACGTGTGTCGGCACCATAGACCGAATGCATGACCTCAAGGTTAGAACTCTCGTCGGTCGCCTTCTCGAGCGTGCTGGCAAGCTCTGCGTTGCCGTTGAGCACCTGGGCCGTGACACCGGCAAGTGCCACGCGGGCGACACCGATCGTCATGAAGACAGCCGCGATGATGCAAACCGTTTTAAGAACGCTCATGAAAACCGGGCTTACCGCCTGGTTTGCCTGACGGCCCGCGCCCGTGTAGACATCAAAACGCGGCATGCGTTGCTCACGAGGGGCAACGGGCGCCTGCGGTGCCTCGCGGTAGGCGGGCATGGCGTTCATATCATAGGCGAGTGCTGCGTTTGAGGTGTTATAGCCCATGATATGCCGCCTCCCATCCCGAGTACGTTGGTAGTGTGTTTAAGCTTCGTTTATGGTGCGAGCGGGAGGTCCAATTTCGCGCGGTCGCGCCTACAGGCGCTGCGCCACGCGGATTTTGGCTGATCTCGCCCGAGGGTTGCGCGCAACCTCATCGGGTTGGGCAACCAAGGGTTTGCGGGTGATGACCTTGAGTATCGGCACGTTGCCGCACACGCACACCGGAATCTCCGGCGGGCACGTGCACCCCTGGCTCATCTCCTTAAAGTGGTTCTTTACGATACGGTCCTCGAGCGAGTGATACGAGATGACGCAGATGCGTCCGCCCGGGTTGAGCCACCTGGTGGCGGCATCAAGCCCCCTCTCGAGCACATCGAGCTCGTGGTTGACCTCGATGCGAATGGCCTGGAAGCTCTTCTTGGCCGGGTGCCCACCATGCCGACGAGCGGCAGCCGGAATGCCAGCCTTGATGATCTCGACAAATTGGCCTGTAGTTTCGATCGGTTCTTGCTCGCGACGGCGCACGATCTCGCGCGCAATCTGCGAGGCGAACTTCTCTTCGCCATAGACGCGTAGAATCCGGGCGAGGTCGTGTTCGTTATAGGTGTTGATGACCTCAGCTGCGTTTAGGGTGTTGTTACCCGGATCCATCCGCATGTCCAATGGGGCATCTTCGTTATACGAAAAGCCCCTGCCAGGGATATCGAGTTGCGGTGACGAAACGCCCAAGTCAAACAGGAAGCCATCGACCCCGGGCACCTCGGCCGAGCAAAGCAGCTCGTCCAAGTCGCCGAAGTTGCCCTTCAGCAGCTGGTGCGGGACGCCGGGAACCTCGCGGTCCAGACGGGCGCCAGCGGCCTCGAGGGCCATGTCGTCCTGATCGACGCCGAGCAAAAGGCCCGTCTCCCCCACCTGCGCGGCCATCTTTACCGAATGGCCGGCACCGCCAAGGGTGCAATCGCAGACAACGGAGCCGCTCTTGAGCTGCAGCGACTCAAGCACTTCGCCGAGCATGACAGGTTCATGCCGATATTCTTGTGTCAAGATCCCACGCTCCATCCGTTACTCGTGCCTTGCCCTTACGAGAAGAAGAGGTCAAGCAGAGCCTCGTCGTCATCGTCCTCATCGGCCGCGGCGCGGTCCCAAACCTCAAGGTGGTCGTAGTTGCCCACAACCGTGACCTCGCGGTCAAGGTTCGCCTGCTTGCGGAGAGACTCAGAAAGACCGATACGACCGGCGCTGTCCACATCCATCGACGTGGTGCGCTTGTTGATCGCCCTCATGAGCTTCTGGTCGTTGATGTCACGCGGGTTAAAACCCTCGTGGCCCTCACGACCCGCGAAGAGTCCTTCGACCCACTTATCGAAGG
Source organism: uncultured bacterium (assembly GCA_905215835.1). Lineage (GTDB taxonomy): Bacteria > Actinomycetota > Coriobacteriia > Coriobacteriales > Coriobacteriaceae > Collinsella. The sequence continues at coordinate 3,550 of CAJMRR010000165.1, forward strand.
CCTCGGCAGAGAACACGTACAGAGCATCGACATCCAGGGCTTTGAACACGCGAACGTGCTCTCCAAGTTCCTCGCGAAGGGGTGCAGGCAGGGACAGACGACCTTTTGCATCGAGATTGCGCTCGTATGCACCAGTCATTCCCATGTGCGCCCTCCCCTCGGTTACTCAGATGGCACGTACGCGGGGACCCCCCCCGCCTGTCGACGTCATTAATAATATGGGGAACTGCCCCATTTTTCAACACCTTTCCCACACCACTCCCCCACCCTACCCCAC
>CAJMRR010000166.1 GCA_905215835.1 uncultured bacterium
CCCGCAGGTCGACGCCAACGTGTCCAAGGTCTCGGCCTACCCGGGCGTGCGCACCGCCATGCTCATCCACCAGCGCCGCGCAGCCGAGGACCGCGATATCGTGGCCGAGGGTCGCGACATCGGAACCGTCGTGTTCCCTAACGCGCAGGTCAAGGTCTTCCTAACCGCCGACCCGCGCGAGCGCGCCCGCCGCCGCGTGCTTCAGCGTCACCAAAACGATGCCCAGCCGCTCACGTCCGAGCAGCTCGAGGCTGAGGTCGACGAGACCCTCGACGCCCTTAAGCAGCGCGACAAGCTCGACAGTAGTCGCGAGGTCGCCCCGCTCGTGCCCGCCGAGGACGCCGTGCACATCGACTCCACCGCCCACACCATCGACGAGGTCGTTCGTATCATCGAGGACCTCATCAACCAAAGGAGGTAGCCCATGCGCCTGTTTAAGCAGACGCCCGAGGACTATTACAACGCCCCCTACGCCGAGTTTCCAGCGCTGATCCGCGGCACCGTCGTCGTAGTCATGGCCATCCTTTGGGCCTTCTCCAAGCTCATGTGGCGCTGGAAGGTCGAGGACGCCAATCTTCTGTTTGAGCGCCAGGAAGGCCGCGGCAGCGTGGTCATCTGCAACCACACCTCGATGGCCGAGCTCCTGGCCGTGGAGACGGCGCTGTTCTTTGGGGGCCGCCGCATTCGCCCCATCTTTAAGTCCGAGTTCGCCAAGAGCAAGATTGTGCGCTGGGCCTTTAGCCGCGTGGGCGGCATCCCCGTGGAGCGTGGTACTGCCGATATGAAGTGCTTGCGTGCCGCCCAGCATGCGCTGCAGCGCGGCGAGGACGTTCTGATCTTCCCCGAGGGCACGCGCATCCGCTCGCGCGAGATCAAGCCCGAGGTCCACGGCGGCTTTGCGCTCATCGCCCAGATGGGCAAGGCGCCCGTCAACCCGCTCGCCATCTGTGGCTGGTCCGACATCACGCCCGCGGGCAAAAAGCTCATGCGTCCCAAGAAGTGCTGGATTCGTGCCGGCAAGGCCGTCTCACTTTCCGACGCACCGGCCGGGCTTAAACGCACGGAGCGCTTGGCCTGGTTTGAATCCGAGGCCATGAACCGCGTCTACGCCATGCGAGACGAGCTGTGCGCCGAGCATCCGGGCAGGTTCTAGCCATGAGCGAGAACGTGACGAACACCGCCGCGGCTACGTCCGACCAGGCAACCGCGCCGACAATCGAGATCGCCGCCCACGCCGGCACTTGCTACGGCGTACAGCGTGCGCTCGATATGGCGCTGGCGGCCGCGCCGCAGGCAGGAGAGTGCACTCAGGTCCATACCTTGGGTCCGCTCATCCATAACCCCATCGTGGTACGCGAGCTCGCTGAGGCAGGCGTTGGCTTGGCCGAAACCCTGGACGACGCAGCAACCGGCACCGTGATCATCCGCGCCCACGGCGTGGTGCCGCAGGTCATCGATGCTGCCCGCAAGCGCGGCCTCAACGTGATCGACGCCACCTGCCCTTACGTCAAGAAGGTCCACGTGGCCGCCGAGCGGCTGGTGCGCGAGGGCTATCGCGTACTCGTCGTGGGTGAGCCGGGGCATCCCGAGGTCGAGGGCATTCTGGGTCACGCCGGCGATGATGCGCAGGTCGTGAGCTGTGCCGCGGACGCCAACGCCTTGTCGCTCAAGGGCAAGGTAGGCCTCGTCGTGCAGACCACCCAGACCGCGCAGAACCTCGCCGAGGTCGTGGCCGCTATCACCCCGCGCGTGCAGGAGCTGCGTGTGATCAACACCATCTGCGCCGCCACGAGTGAGCGTCAACAGGCAGCAGCCACACTTGCCAACCGCTGCGACTGCATGGTCGTCGTGGGCGGCAAGAACTCGGGCAACACCCGTCGCCTGGCACAGATTTGCGCGGACGCCTGCGAGCGCACGTATCACATCGAGGAAGCTTCCGAGCTCCAGGCCGCGTGGTTTACCGACGCTCACCACATCGGCATCACCGCCGGAGCCTCCACCCCGCAAGAACACATCGAGCGCGCCGTCGAGCGCATCAAGGAGCTTTGCCGCTAACCATGGACCAGACCGTACCCGCATACGCCGCCGAGGTGGCCGATTACGGGCGCAGCCGCGACCCCGAGCCGGGTGAGGGCGCGCTCGTTAAGAACGTGCGTCCCGAATCGCCCGCGTGGGATGTGGGTATCGAGCCGGGAATGCGCGTGCTCACGGTCAACGGCGAGCAGCTTACCGACATGATTGTGTGGCTCTGGGAGGCCGACGACGACGCCGTCGACCTCGAGGTTTTCGACCCGCGCGACAACACCGTCACCCCCGTGGAGCTCGACCGCTTCCCAGGCGAGGACTGGGGTCTGGAGTTCGATGGCCCCATCTTCGATGGCATGCGTACCTGCGTAAACGCCTGCGTGTTCTGCTTTATGACGATGCTGCCCAAGGGTGGCCGCTCCACGCTCTACATCCGCGACGATGACTATCGCCTGAGCTTTTTGCAGGGCAACTTCGTCACACTCACGAACCTCACCGACGAAGATGTTCAAAACGTCATCCAACGCAACATGAGTCCCATGAACGTGTCGGTCCATGCCGTGAGCCCCGACGTTCGCCGTCGTATGATGGGCCGCAACGCCCAGCGAGGCATGGACGTGCTCGAGGCCATCATGGCCGCCGGCATCGAGATCCACGCGCAGATTGTGTTGTGCCCCGGCATGAACGACGGCGAGGAGCTGGAAAAGACCCTGCGCTTTTGCGAGGAGCACGAGCAAATCACAAGCCTGGGCATTGTGCCGCTCGGTTTTACCAAGCACCAAAACCGCTTTAGCTGGTCCTACAGCGACAAACCCGAGCTCGCACGCGAGACCATTGCCAAGATCCGTCCCTACCAGGACCGCGCCTTCGAACGCTTTGGCCGCCACACCTTCCAGATGAGCGACGAGTTCTACCTGGACGCCGGCATCGATCCGCCCGAGGCGGACTTTTACGACGGCTATCCGCAGTACTACGACGGTATCGGCATGATCCGCTCATACCTAGACGAGACGGACGATGTGCTTGCCGCCGATGCCGAACGACTGGCCCGCGTCCGCGAGGCCATCGCCGCTCGCAGCCAGCACCTGCTGTGCCTCTCGGGCGCCAGCGCACGCGACACCGTGGCACGTTTCGTGGAATCGCCGCAGGGGCTCGCCGGCACCGTCACGGCCATCAAGAATCGCTACTTTGGCGGCAACGTGGACGTGACCGGCCTCATCGTCGCCTGCGACATTCTGGAACAGCTGCCGCAGAACCTCTCGGGGGTTATGCTCTTTGTGCCTAAGCTCATGTTCAACGCTGACGGCATGACGCTTGACGAGTATCATCGTGACGATTTACTCGCAAGCCTTACCAGTCGCGGCGCCGAGGTTCATGTGGTGTCGACCATGCCGCATGAGCTGCTCGATACCCTGGAGCACATCCTTGGCATTGTGCCTGCCGACTCTAACACTTCCACTGACCCTACCCATTAAAGGAGTGCAGATGAAACCTATCGTCGCCGTCGTCGGACGCCCCAACGTGGGCAAGTCCACGCTCGTTAACCGCCTGGCCCAGACCTCGGACGCCATCGTCCATGAGTCCCGCGGCGTCACGCGCGACCGCTCGTACCACACGGCCGATTGGAACGGCCGCGAGTTCACCATCGTCGACACGGGCGGCATCGAACCGCTCAAGAGCGATGACGTCTTC
>CAJMRR010000167.1 GCA_905215835.1 uncultured bacterium
GGTCGACGAGCGCCTGACGGTCGACGCGCTCAAGCGCTCGCTTGTTCAGGACTTCGACACGCCGGTCGTCACGCGCACCTCGCACGACCGCATTCTGTTTGATGTGCGCACGCTCGTGGGCGACCGCGATATCGAGACGTCGGCATCGACGCTCGTCGCGTGCGTTAAGAAGGCGATTGCTCGATGAGTGAGGTTCAAGCGCTGGTGGAGTGTCCCGTTATCGTTGGCACGGCGGGCCACGTCGACCACGGTAAGTCGGCACTGATCGAGGCGCTGACCGGCAAGAATCCCGATCGCCTGGAGGTCGAGCGTCGCCGGGGCATGACGGTGGAGCTGGGTTTTGGCGAACTGGCACTGCCGAGCGGCAAGATCGTTGGCCTTGTCGACGTGCCGGGCCACGCGCATTACCTGCGCGCTATGGTGCAGGGTGCGACAGGCATCGACGTTGCCGTGCTGGTGGTCTCTGCCGTTGAGGGCGTAATGCCGCAGACCCGCGAGCACGTGCATGTGCTGGAGCTGTTGGGCGTTACGCATATGGTGGTCGCGCTGACGATGTGCGACCTGGCCGACGCCGAGATGACCGAGCTTGCCGAGCTCGATGTCGATGACTTTTTGTCGGGTACCGTGTTTGCGGGCGCGCCGATCGTGCCCGTGTCGTCCAAGACGGGCGAGGGGATCGACGGGCTGCTTGCGGTGCTCGACGAGCAGGTGGGTGTTTGCTGGGATGCCTGTCGCGACCGTGCCGAGCGGAGCGATGCCGCGCCTCGCCTGCCGATTGACCGCTGCTTTACGATTAAGGGCGTCGGCACCGTCGTGACGGGAACGCTGCACGATGCGCCGGTTGCGGTGGGCGACGAGCTGATGGCCTTGCCGTCGCGTACGGTCTGTCGTGTGCGCGGGATTCAGGTGCATGGCGATACGCCGCGCGCGCTGCCTGGGCAACGCGTGGCGCTCAACCTGGTTGGTGACGGTGTCGCGGCACTTGACCGCGGCGAGATGCTGGGCGTGGCAGACCGTTTTGGTCAGACGTTACGCTTTATGATGACGTTCACCTACCTGGGCCGCGAGGGCGCCAAGCCGCGCGTGCTCGAGTCGGGCGCGCGCGTGCATGTGATGGCCGGCACGGCCGAGGTCGTCGGTCGCATCATGCTCATGGAGGGCGAGGCCCCCATGGCGGTGGGCGAGACCCGTGCCGTACAGGTGCGCTTGGAGGAGCCGCTGCCGCTGCGAGCCGGAGACCATGCCGTGGTGCTGTCGTATTCGCCCGTTATGCTCATCGGCGGCGGGCGCGTGCTGCTTTCGCGCTGCCGTCGCTCGCGCGAGCTTTCTGCCGGCGAGCACGCACTGTTTGCGGCGCTCGAGTCCGGCGATATCGCGGGCGGTGTGGGTGCTTGGCTGGCGCTGCAGATGCTGCCGGTTACGGCGGTTGATGTTGCCGAGGCTTTGGATCTTGGTGTCGGCGAGGTCGATGCCGCACTGCGCGGGTTGGTGTCGCAGGGCTCTGTTCGCAAGCTTGCCGTGGGTGATGCTGACCTCTTGGCGAACGCCGTGGTGCTCGACGCCGCGATGGATGCACTGGCGGCGACCCTGTCAGCCATGCATACGGCGTCTCCCAAGGAGACGGGCTTTACGCCCGGCGCCGTTGCCCATGCTGCGTGGCCTGCCGCTGATGATGCAGTTGCCGCAGCCCTGATTTCCGAGGGCTGCTCGCGTGGCGTGTGTGCCGCCGAGGGTGCCGAGGTGTTCGACCCGCACTCGGCCGCCGCGGCGGCACGCGTGGTGCGCGAGGCTTGCGAACGTATCGTTGCCTTGCTGGACGAAGCCGGCCTCGATGCGCCGACGCTGCCCGAGGTGGGCGAGAAGTTGCAGCTCGATCGCGACACCATGACGCGTGCCCTGCGCGAGCTTTCGCTCAATCGCTTGATCGTTAAGGTCGAGCGCGACGTCGCCCTGTCCGCTGCCGCCGAGGCCCATGCGCGCGAGCTCGTCGTCGCCGCCATCGCCGATGCCGGTGGCGCTGCCACCACGAGCGTGCTGCGCGAGGCCCTGGGCGTGTCGCGCAAACGTGCCATCAGCATCTTGGAGCACCTGGATGCCGTGCGCTTTACGGTGCTCGACAAGGATTCCGGCGGCCTGCGTTCCCTGCGCTAGGCCGGTCACTCGCTCCCGCCTCCTCAGTTGCGGTGAAATAATTCCTGTTTTCCGGTTTAGATACCTCTTCCAGGAACTATTCCACCGCAACTTTGAGGGTGGCCAGCCGAAGCTGGCCACCTTGAGCCTCGAATCGGGCCGGTCGCCACGAAAAGGGCCTATCTACTACGTTTAGTCGACTACCATCAACCATTCCGAAATTCGCGAAATTAAAACCGCAGGTAGATGGTTTGCCGATTTTCTAAAAACGCTGGTATGCTCGACCCATGCCGGTCAAACGTAGTAGATAGCCCGTTTTCGTGGCGCGGTACCAGGGCAGTTTTTTGGGGGCGGAGCGGATGATTTTTCTGGGACGGGGATTAAAAAATCATTGCGTGCCTAATGATTTTTTAATCCCCGTCCCAGAAAAATCCTCAGTTGCGGTGAAATAGTTCCTATTTGGAGGCTTTGGCAGCAAATACAGGAACTATTCCACCGCAACTTCTTGATCGTCTTTTTGGGATGGAGCCGTTTCGGTTTGGTAAAATACCGCCGCACTTGGGAACGGATGGGCTCCGGTGGGCTCCGCGGTCCTCAAAACCGTTGCGAGGCGTGCAAAACGTCTTGGATGTGTTCGATTCACATACGTTCCCGCCATACGCTACCAGCGCTTTTGTGCTCGCGGTCTTGCTGCGTGCCGCAAAGGCGCTGTTTTGTTTTTGTACGGGTCCGCCGTGTCGTCGTCATGTCGTCTACGGTATTTGCCCCGTGCGCTGGATTTTGAACGTGCCGATGGAGGTGTTTTGCCGTATGACTACCGTAAGACGGGCCGATCTTTCTTGCGTCGTCCAGGCGGGCGGGCTGTCCTCACGCATGGGCCGCGATAAGGCGCGCATGACGTTTTGCGGCGAACCGCTCATCGAGCGCGTGCTGGGTCGGCTGGCAACAGTTGCCGGCGAGTTGGTCGTGACGACTTCGCGCCCCAGCGAGCTTGCCTATCTTGAGGAGCGCGCGTTTGGCGGCATGGTGCCGCGAATAGTGCCGGACCTTGAGGGGCCGGCGGGCGCCATGCGCGGCATCGCGAGTTCGCTGACTGCGGCCCGATTGCCGTTCGTGGCGATCGTCGCCTGCGATATGCCATTTGTCTCGCCGGAACTCATCGGCGCGCTTGCCGATCGTGTCGAGGCCGAGGCGCTCGACGTGTGCGTGCCGCGCGAGGAGCGGGGGATTGAGCCGCTTTGCGCCGTCTGGCGCCGTGACGCGTGTGCGCCGGTTGCCCAAGAGTTGCTCGCCTGCGACCGCCAGCGGATTCGCTGCCTGATCAATCGCGTTCAGGCTGGTTATATGGATGAGCCGCAGATCGTTAAGTCCGCGGGTTCGACGCTCTGCTTCGAGAACGTCAATACGCCCGAGGAGTTTGCGGCCGCCGAGTTACTTGCCTAGCCGATTGGAGTCGCCATGTCTCACGATATTTGTCCCGACACGGGAGAACTTTGCACTTGCGACGGGTCCGAACCCTGTACCTGCGGTTGCGGTGGCTGTGGATATACCGCGGAAGAGGAAG
>CAJMRR010000168.1 GCA_905215835.1 uncultured bacterium
GGGCGTGGGGTGCGGCCCGTGAACCTCGGAGCCGCGAAGCTTGGCGATCGAGGCCATGTGTGCGAAGGCGGCGATGCGCGGGAGACGTGCGAGCATGGAAATAGCCACGTCGATCTCATGCTCGGGCGTAATCACGTCGGGCTCGGCATCGAAGGCGTAGAGCAGCAGCACGGCGCGCTGGAGCACGTTCATGATGCTCGACGACACCGTGGTCATGGGGAACTCTTTGACGTATTCGTCGCTCAGATGCCTAAAGGCGCCCAAGCGCTCGCAAAAGCCGTCCAGTTCTTCCTTGTTGGGCAGCGAGCCCGTGATAAGCAGATAGGCGACTTCTTCGTAGCCATAGCGATTCTCGGCCTGGGCATTGTTGACCAGATCCTCGATGCTATAGCCGCGCAGCGTGAGCTTGCCCTGGTCGGGCACGACCTTGCCGTCGACCTTGTTGTAGCCGTGCACGTCCGAGATGCGGGTAAGGCCCGCGACCACGCCCGAGCCGTCGGCATTACGCAGGCCGCGCTTGACGTTATGCTCGACGAACAGACCCTCGTCATACGGATTAGTCGGCATGCCGTGGTAGAGGTTTTCGCTCTCGGGCGAAATCTGGCGGCTCGCCTCATAATCCAAGACCAGGCGGCTCAGATGGTCATCGAAGCGGTAGTAGATTTTCTTGGCGTCGTAAGCCATGCGCGCTCCTCTCGGGGCCGTGTGGGGGCGGCGTGCTTGGGTGCAGATGCGCCGGCCTGTTCCCGCACGGCCTGTTCGCTACAGGCGGTACATAAAGTTGAAGACGTCCTCGCGCTGGATGGACACGTTGACGCCCGAAAGCTCGCCGGCCTCGGCCAGCGCCTTCTGCAGCTCGGCGAAGTCGAGCTTGGACTCGGCGGTGTCGGCCAGCATGGTCATGGTGAAGATGTCCTCGATAATGGACTGCGTGATGTCGCGGATGTCGACGTTGGCCTCGCCCAGGACACGGGTGACGCCGGCGACGATGCCGGGGCGGTTCTTGCCAAGGACGGTGATGACGATACGGGAGGACGAGATCTCGGCCATGGGAAACCCTTTCGCGTGGTTGCGGCGCGCGCGGGGCGCTCCGCTACGGTACAGTGTTCATCATTGTACCCGTCTGGTGCCAAAAGGGGTGTGCTTACTGCGGCGTTACACGTCTGCAACATGGGCGAAGGGGCGACAGGGTGCGTGTTCGCCGCGGTTGGCCACGCCGCGTTGCACAAAGACCGTGAACCTTTTGTGGGACGCGCGACGCCGTGGTACCATAGCCGAGTTTGTTGTCTTGGTCGGAAACCAAGACGCCTTATGCGCTGATCGGTAACCAGCGCCTGACCAATAAGGAGTCCTACCATGAAGCAGGGTATCCATCCCCAGTATGTCGAGTGCACGGTGACGTGCTCCTGCGGCAACACCTTCAAGACGCACGCTACCGTGTCCGAGATGAAGGTCGAGCTTTGCAACGAGTGCCACCCGTTCTACACCGGCCAGCAGAAGTTCGTCGACACCGGTGGACGCGTCCAGCGCTTCGCCGACAAGTTCGGTGGCGCCGCTGCCGCCCAGCTCAAGAAGGCCGAGGAGGCCAAGGCTGCCAAGGCCGCCAAGGCTGCTGAGGCCGAGGCCGCTCGCAAGGCCGCCGCTGAGGCCAAGGCTGCCGAGAAGGCTAAGCGTGCTGCTAAGTTTGCCGAGGAGGCTGCCAAGCAGGCCGCCGAGGCTCCCGCAGAGGCTCCCGTCGAGGAGGCCGCTGCCGAGGCCGAGACCACCGAGGCTGCTGAGTAAATAGCTCGCCGCGGAATCGCTCGCATTCATGGCATGAGGGCCGTGCATCCATTTGGGTGCGCGGCCCTTTTTCTTTTAAATTAGTGCAAACTAACCTGTCCCCATGGCACCACATGGCAGAGAGGCGGCGTTTGCCCAGATAGACCTGCCAAAATTAACCTGTCCCATTGTGACAGGTTGGTCGTAGTTATTACGTGGCGGTCGAGGTCGACCGTATAGGCCGCGCCTTGTTTGGCTAAAGTACAATCATCTGTGTTTAACTCGTCCGCAGCTACACGGCGTGGGCGATGGCCAAAAAGGAAAACCACATGGGATTCATGTCAAAGCTGCTGTCCTTTGGATCCGATAAGGACCTTAAGCGCTACTACAAGATCGTCGACCAGATCAACGGTCTTGAGCCCCAGTTTGAGAAGATGACCGAGGAGGAACTCCGCGCCCAGACCGATAAGTTCCGCGAGCGTTACGCCAACGGCGAGTCGCTCGACGAAATGCTTCCCGAGGCCTTTGCCACCGTGCGCGAGGCTTCCAAGCGCATCACGGGCATGCGCCACTTTGACGTACAGCTCATCGGCGCCATGGCGCTTCATGAGGGTCATATTGCCGAGATGAAGACCGGCGAGGGCAAGACGCTCGTCTCCACCTTGGCCGGCTACCTCAACGCTATCGCCGGCAAGGGCGTGCATGTCGTTACCGTCAACGATTACTTGGCAAAGCGCGACTCCGAGTGGATGGGCCGCATCTACAAGTACCTGGGTATGACCGTCGGTCTGCTCCAGAACAACATGCCGCTCGAGCTCAAGCGTCCGGCCTACCAGGCAGACGTCACCTATGGCACCAACTCCGAGTTCGGTTTCGACTACCTGCGCGACAACATGGTCACCCGTCCCGAGCAGCGCGTGCAGCGCGGTCACAACTACGCCATCGTCGACGAGGTCGACTCCATCCTGATCGATGAGGCCAGGACGCCGCTCATTATCTCGGGCGCCGGCACTAAGTCCGCCAGCACCTACAAGGACTTCGCGCGCGCCGTGCGCGGCCTGGAGCGCGGTGAGGACGTGTCGCACGACATGCTCACCGCCACCGAGGACGTTGAACCCACGGGCGACTACGTCATGGACGAGGCCAAGCACACCATCGCCGCCACCGAGCGCGGTCTTAAGAAGATCGAGCGCCGCCTGGGTATCGATGACATCTATGCCGATCTCTCCGGCCAGCTGGTCAACCACCTGCAGCAGGCGCTGAAGGCCCAGTACATGTTCCACCGTGATAAGCAGTACGTGGTCACCAACGGCGAGGTCAAGATCGTCGACGAGTTCACCGGCCGCATTATGGAAGGCCGCCGTTACTCCGAGGGCCTGCACCAGGCCATTGAGGCCAAAGAGGGCGTGCTCGTACGCGAGGAGAACCAGACCCTGGCCACCATCACCCTGCAGAACTACTTCCGTCTGTATGACAAGCTCTCCGGCATGACCGGCACGGCACTTACCGAGGATGCTGAGTTCCGCGAGATCTACAAGCTGCCCGTCGAGGTCATCCCCTCCAACAAGCCCGTGCAGCGCGTGGACCACGAGGACCTGGTGTACCGCACCATTCAGGCTAAATACAACGCCGTTGCCGACGACGTTGAGCGTCGTCACGCCAAGGGCCAACCGGTCCTGGTGGGCACCGTCTCCATCGAGAGCTCCGAGAAGCTGTCCGCCGCCCTTACCAAGCGCGGCATCGCACACGAGGTCCTCAACGCCAAGCACCATGAACGCGAGGCCCACATCGTTGCCCAGGCCGGACGCTACGGCGCCGTGACCATCGCCACCAACATGGCCGGCCGTGGTACCGATATCAAG